>CAYJUY010000031.1:0-6497 GCA_964373485.1 uncultured archaeon | reverse complement strand
AAGGCTTAAATGAGCAGAGAAAGAAAACTGTATTATGAGAGTCGAGATTGGCAAACATATTGTCGCTGATACCGAAATATGCCATGGGAAGCTTACTTTCAAGGGTACCAGAGTTTTGGTTGGCGACATAATCGAGCTTATAGCGGCTGGAGAGGCCATTGAAGAGATTCTGGAAAGTTACCCCGCCATCACCAAGGAGATGATTCGCGAAGCTTTGGAGCACGCCGCGAAGATTGTCAGGGGAGAACGCTATGTCAAATTCTCCAAAGTTCCTGCTTGACGAAAATGTCCGGATAGAAGTCGGAAAGTTTCTTGAGTCCAAAGGATTTCCAGCCAAGTATGCATCTAAAGGCGTTAGCAACGGCAAACTAGAAGCATTGGCAAGAGAAGAGAGGCTTGTGCTGCTCAGCCGAGACTCGGATTTCCTTAACACTTCCCTGTTCCCGCCGAAAGAGTCTTTTGGAATAGTTGTCTTTCTAATCCATCCACCAACAGCAGAAAAACTTGTTAGGGCCCTGTCTTTACTGTTAGAGGAGGTGAAAGAATTCAGAGGCAAGCTGTTCGTTGTTGAAGAGGATGGATTCGAAATGCGCGAATACTGATTTAGAGCGCTCACAGCGAGTCCTCCGCGAAAGGCTTAAATGAAAAGAGAGCGAAAGCTGCGTTGTGAAGAAAGGAAAACTTTTCCTTTAAAACTTCTGTGGATTTTTTATTTTTCATAACCACTCCTCTCTTTCACCCACTCGAGAAATCTTTTCGCTTTGATTAAAAGGAGGTTTGCTTCTTTTTCTGTGCCAGCCTCTTCTGTATAACCATACTCGCTTCTCTTTTCGAGCGCATTCTTGACGAGCTCTTTTTTATTTTCCTTGCCTCTTGAAGCCTCGACATGCAACTCGATTGCTTCTTTATGGTCTTTGCTCGCTCTTCTACCGAGAGCGAAAATGCAGAAGGCATCGTTAGCCAAAATAATGCATTGGGAAGAATCAAAGATGGAGACATCATATCTTCCTTTTTGGTAATTTTCCAAAGCAGAATAGTAAAACTCTTCGGCCTTTTTAATGAACTTATTAGCTTCTTCCTTTCTGACTTCTCTCACCAAACAGCCTCCTCCAACTTTTCGCCATACAGCAGTCTGTGATTAGCTAGGACATTTATGACAAATTCTTCGCCTCGCCGAGCTTTGGTCTTAAATTCTCGAGCATCCATAGCTAAGATTGAAACATAGAAACCAAATTTTTCTGTGAGCATGCTAGCTATGCTATAAATTCTCTCCTTCTCAAAACCATTTTTGTATAAAAGGAAAAAATCGACATCACTACCAATTTTCAAGCCTCTTAAAGCTGAGCCAAACAAGGCAAAGCTGACAGGCCTCAATTTTTTGATTTCAACAATAGCGCTTTTTTCTATTTCGGCAAGCAAAACTTTTTCCTGTGTTAGTGAGGCTGAAACCATATTTGCGATTCTTGACGAAGAAATTTTGTACAAAGTACTTCTTCCTATGACTTTACTCTCCAAAAACCCCTTCTGAGCCAAGTCTCTTAAACATTCGCTGGCTCTTGACTTGGAAATTTTAAGAGTTCTTGCAACATCCGAGACTTGGAAAGATTCTTCTCTTTCGGCAAAAAGTTTTGCTATTTTAATTTTTGTTTTAGAATCTAATATCACTTCAATCATATAATTAGCAAGTTTTTTCTCAGTTAAATAGATTTCGATTTTTCGAACATATGTTCGATTTTTCGTAATTAGATTGAATCTCATCCCGCAGCCTCCGCGAAAGGCTTGAATCTGGAGAAGATGAAAACTGCGGGGCGATTAAGGTTTTCATCATTTCTCCCCCCTCAGATAGCAAATCTTTGCAGGGCCGACCACTCGTTGCGAGATCGCGCCCGAACCTGCAAGTTTGTAGACGTATTTAGTTATCGTGTGCCTGTGCGCCTTGAGAAAATTTGCAATTTCTGTAGTGGTCAGTCCTTGTGGATTTTCTTTCAAAAGTTCTACAATCCTGCTCTCGAAATTATTTGGACGATTTGACACTAACGTACTCCACTAATGTATATGGATTCAAGAAATATTAATCTGATGCTAATCTAAAACTAATCTAATTTTGAAAATTTTCCTATAGAACTATTTGGTGGAAGTTAACTAACAACATTCAAGTTTTTGATATCTTTAAAATCCTCATCGAAAGTCGCTATGTTTCGTATACCATTTTCAATAAGTATGGCAAGAGTCGTGCAATCGGTAAAACTAAATTTAGTCGTTTTTTGCTCTTTAAAAAACTTCCATGCATTTTCAAAAACTGTTTCATCGACTCTCAGAAATTTAGCCGAAGCTTTCAATCCGGATCCTACTAGAACAGCCTTTTGCAAACTTTTTGTCCTGCCAAATGTTACTGTAACAGTTTCATCAAAAACATAGTCTGAAACAAAGGCTTTACCGTATTTGCCTTTAATAATGTCATCCCTTACCCTGACAGCTTTTTCGTGATTCTGGTCTGTCTCCACTTCGACCGAAACTAAAAAGCTGGAATCCAGAAATATCACTTTTTCCACCCGTACAAAATTTCATCAATTTCTTCGCTCCACCTGACCTTTTTTTTTGTTTTTATTATACCACTTATTTTCAAAAGGTTCCTTGGGTCAGGTTCAGCTATTGTTTTTTCTTTTAACCACCTTCTCATCGCTTCTGTAACCGCGCTACCCATTTTCATCTTTTCTTCAGCTGTTTTAGCTTTGAATTTTCTGTACACTTTCTCATCAATTCCTCTGATGGCAATCATGCCTTTCTTCATAATGTATAACATGTATAACAAATATTTAAAGTCGTACAGAATAATTCATACTACCTTCTCCCGCAAATATTTTTCAGCCTCGAAAAAATCGTTTGGAACTTCTAATATGTCGATGAAGAACACGTCCCTAAGTCCAGAAAGGTTTCTCAATTTTTCCTGTAGCTTCCTCATCGTAAAATGGTTCTCCACTTCGTACGCGATCATGTTGTCGACATCGAGCACATCAACTATTCCTCCATTCACTTCTACTTCTGTGCCGACTTGCGTTCTTCTGTCGCGCAAAACCTTGAATATGATTGCTTTCACAAGCCAGTGTTTCATCGTTTCGCTTCCGTTGTTCGTGAAAAGACAATTTTTGTTGCGCTCTGGAAGCACGAAACCATTTTCCTCAAGCATTTCCCTAGATTTGAAGAAAGGAGTTTTGCGCTGGCTCTGCAGACCGTACTTTTTCACTCTCTCGCGTACAAATTTCTTCGCTACAATCAATTCAGAGAAAGTCATGTGAGAAACTTCTCAAAACCCACTATATTTACTTTTAGGACCACCTAGGGTGGTGGTAAAAGTAGATATACCTGTCAAATTTTTCTGTAATTCATGGAAATCTACCTTGACACAAACATGGTTCATAGCTGGTTCAGGAAAATGATGGAGAATATTTACAAAAATAAACCTTTTGAAGTTCCGAAGGTCCTTCAATTTCTTGATTCGATATAAGTTAAGTTAATTACTTCAACTGTAACCAAAGTGGAAATCTTTAGATATCTTAAATCAGAATGGAACTGTCTCCCTCAAAGAATGGAAGAATTGTGGAAACTACTTCTGGATTCCTTCGAAATTTCGTACGAAGTTGTAAGTGAAATAGATTTTGACGATTTGGCCGAAATATGTAAAATTACTGATACCAAAAAGAAAACTTTAATTAACTTGATCCATTTACAAATAGCCAAGAAGAGGAAATTTTATTTCTTGACTGGTGAAGAAAAATTAAAAGAAAACTGTGCATTTTATTACGACAAAATTTTAACTTACGAAAACCTTAGGAAGATTTTTTCTTCGTTTTAACAATCTCTCTCATCAATCTTTCTAATTTTTTAAGAGACTCTTTATCCGTTCTTGAATACTGGGACTGTTTTCTCATGAATAGAACTTGAAAGCCAGGTATAAATAAGTTTACCACCACCCTGGGTGGTTGTGTGAATATAAATATGCGGGAAAAGAAACTTCTTTTTAATTCATCGTGTGTATGCTTTTGATATGTATGCGAATGCACGCATTGTACCAATAGCCTTGTCACCGTGATGACCTTGAGATCTTACGATGCTACGATGGAGTTTTATAAAACCGGCCTCCAAAACAATTTTGTCCCCTTCTACACCGTCCCCTAAAATTCTGGAAATCATTTGGCTTCCCTTACCTTCCCTTCTTTTTCCAATTTTTCAAGAGCCCTGATTGCAATCAAAGGTTCGATTTTCAAATCATCAGTAATTTCCTCAATCCAAGCTTTCTTTTTTCTGTGCAGGATGTAATGTTCTATTTCTTTTTTGGCTTGTGGAAGTGAGATTTTTCTGTATCTTGTCACTGGAATTCTTATTTTGAGAATTTTTGTCTTGAACTCCATAATTCAATTGGTCGTGCTCCAGTTTATAAGGTTTTAGAACCACCTAGGGTGGTGGTAAATTGTAATTAACCCCATTTCTGCAAGGAATTTTCGAGAACATGCTATTCGAAATAATAATTTTTTCGCTGTTTGGGATTGGACTTGGAATTGTCACAGGTTTGATTCCTGGCTTGCACATCAACAACCTTCTTCCCGCTTTGCTTACGCTTTTGATTTTCGTTGGAGATCCGTACTACCTTGCCGCGATGATAATATCGATGGCGGTTGTGCAAGTTTTCGTGGGCTTCATTCCAAGTATATTCCTCGGCGCGCCAGAGGTTGACACGTCGCTATCAACTTTGCCAGGGCACAGAATGCTGCAAGAAGGGAGAGGATTCGAGGCGATAAAGCTGACGGTTGTTGGCGGTGTGGGCGCGTTAGCTGTTTCGATAGCTTTGTTGTTCGCGTTCTCCTCCTACTTCCCAACTTTCTACGAAGTTTCAAGACCTTACATACATTACGTGCTTGTCGGAATCGTCGCATTCATGATTGTCAGCGAGAAAAGGCTCAGAAAAATATTTTCTGCATTTCTGATTTTTTTACTGTCGGGAGCGCTGGGTTTTCTGGTTCTTCAGTCGTCTTTGGTCGTTCAGCAGAATGTTTTGTTCCCGACGCTTGCAGGCCTTTTCGGAATAAGCATCCTTGCCACGAGCATAATGCAGAAGTCGAAAATACCCGAGCAGTCGGATGACAATGACATCAAAGCGAAGAAAATTGATTTGATGAAGTCGATAGCCTTGGGCGCTGTTGCAGGAATGGTCGCCGGTTTTCTGCCAGCAGTCGGAGTCTCGCAAATAGCCGCGCTGTTCCAATCGATCGGCGGTCTTGGCGAGGCGAGGACTTTCCTTGTTTCGCTTTCGGGGATAAACATCGGGAACGAAGTTTTTTCTCTCAACTCAGTCTACTTCATAAACAATCCGCGTTCAGGCGCGAGCGTTGCAATCGAAAGAATTCTCGGCGACTTGAGCTACAATGATGTCTTTCTTTTTGTGAGCGTCATAATTTTTTCTGCAGGAATTGGCGCAGTCGTCTCGCTATTTCTCGGAAAGAAAATTCCTCCGCTGCTTGCGAGAATGAATTACAAATGGCTGTCAATCGGAATAATTTCGCTGATGATTGCGATGGTCTTTCTGCTTACAGGGTTTTACGGCCTGCTGATTGCATTGGTCGCAAGCTCGATCGGACTGCTCTGCAACTATCTTGGCGTGAAGAAGAGCAACTGCATGGGAGTGCTTCTGGCTCCGTCGATATTATTTTTTGCTGGGCTTACTCCCTTGTTAGTTTCAATCCTCGGCTTCTGATTCGGTTATAAAAATCAGGAAGTTAAAATCTATTTGTCAGGTAGTCGCATGCTCGAAAAGAAAAATCTTTTGGCGCAATTCCAGAAGTCTCCGGAAAAACATTGGAAAGTAGCGCTCTTTGATGAGTCAGGTTTTAGAAGAAAGGTCTGTAGAAAATGCGGCAAGGGTTTCTGGACATTGAAGGAGGAGACAAACGAGTGCCCAGAACACGAGGAGTATGGTTTCATCGGAAAGAAAATCGCAAAGGTCGGATGGGACTACGTCGAAGCTTGGAATGAGTTTGAAAAATTTTTCAAGAAAAATGGGCACAAGCCGATGTCGAGATATCCAGTAATCTCAAGGTGGCACCCCAAATTGTTTTTCACGCAGGCATCGATACAGGATTTCCAGAGGTTCGATGGCGACGTGATGGAGTTCGACTATCCTGCGAACCCGCTCGTGGTGCCGCAGGTTTGTTTGAGGTTCAACGACATAGAGAATGTGGGGATTACAGGAAGGCACATGACATGCTTTGTGATGGCCGGGCAGCATGCGTTCAACGACTCGAGCGGGAACGGCTACTGGAAGGACAAGTGCATCGAATTGAATTTCAAATTTTTGACGGAGTCAGTTGGAATACCAAGAGAAGAATTAACGTATGTCGAAGACATTTGGGCGATGAATGACATGTCTGCATTCGGTCCTTCGATGGAGACTTATTCCAGGGGGCTTGAAATTGTGAACAGTGTCTTCATGCAATTCCAAAGTG
>CAYJUY010000030.1:0-6532 GCA_964373485.1 uncultured archaeon | reverse complement strand
ATGACATCCTCCGTGGGCTAAAGCCCACGGTTTCCTGAGTACGAAAAGTCCTCCAGCCGCATCTGCTCCTCCTGCTTCCTCACGTACTCGCGGACCCTGTCCTCCGTGTTCCTCCCCACGGAGTCCTTGAAGTTCCCCCTCGACCACAGGTGCCCGCGCGGATACCTCTTCCGCATGTTCGGATGCCTCCTGAACATCTCGTACGCGGAGAATCCTTTCAGAAGCTGTACTGCCTTCGACTGCGGCATAGTCGGATGAAGCTGCACGACCAGATGCACGTGGTCCGGCATCACGGCAAGCTCGATTATTTTTATGTGGTAGTATACCGCAGCCCTCGAGAGAATCTCCTTCAGAGATTCTCTGATTGCTGGCTTCGCCAGCATTCTATATCTGTACTTCGTGCACCACTCGATGTGGTGCACGTTGTTCCCTATCGAATGCGAGCGGCGTATAAATTCGTCTGACATGTGAAAGCCACCTCCCAGAAGCTTTTTCTGTTCGAAAGAACAATCTCTATTCGAGTCGTTCCTTTTAGAGGCCTCCGGCCTCTAAATATTATTTTAGAATCAGGAGAGCAAATTCATCCGGCGGACTGAAGTCCGCAGATTTCTTTGCTCACGCAGTTAAGAAAAAAAGAAGGGATGGTTGGTGGTGAGATTATCATCGGTTTTGTTTTTCTCTGGACTTATAATCCTTTTTGGAAGTATTCTTTTTTATTGGGATGAAATAAACTCTGGCTTCAAAGAATTTCCAGTAAACTTGCTTTACACTGTTTTAATTTCCGGAGCTCTTATGTATTTAGGTTTCTACAAAAAACGACGAGAAACAAAAATAATCTAGATAATTTATTTTACCGATTGTAAATGGGAATTAATTTTGAGACCCTAATGGTTTTTAGACAACCAGAACAAATTTAGTATAGTAAAAATGTCTCAAGTGATTGGAATTCTTTCTGGAAAGGGCGGGGTTGGAAAAACATCGCTAGCCACTAATGTTGGAGCTGCGCTTGCAAATGGCTTCAAGAAGAATGTCGTCATAGTCGATGCCAACATAAACACTCCACACATCGGCCTACATCTGGGCTTCCACAAAGACCCGCAGAACACTCTGAGCGAAATTCTTAACAGAAATATGTCAGCATCAAATGTTATTCGCACCGAGCCGATAACCGGAGTGAAGCTAATTCCAGCATCATTGAAGGGCGGAAAATTAAATTTCACAACATCGAAGATGAAAAATCTCACCAGAAAGTTGTCGGAGGATCACGAGCTCGTCCTAGTCGACTGCTCACCAGGACTTGGAAAAGAGGTTGTAACATCCATCGCAGCAATAGACGCAGCGCTGCTAGTCACAACTCCAGACTTTCCTTCTTTAACGGATGTTTTGAAAACCGCGAACCTTCTCCAAAAAATGGGCAAGAAAATAGTTGGAATTGTAGTCAACAGGCACAAAAGCCAAAATTACGAACTGACCGAAAAAGAGATAGAATCAACTTGCGCGACAAAAGTAATCTCAGTCATTCCAGAAGACAGCAATGTTCCCAGAGGAATTTCCAAGGGAATTCCGGCCGTTGTTCTCTCGCCATACAGCGGCGCGAGTATCGCTTTCAAGCAACTTGCAGGCAGATTAATTGGTAAAGAATACAAATCTAGCGGTTTACTTGAAAGAATTATGAATATTTTCAGTCAAAAGAAGAATTAGATTTTCCGACTTTTTTCGGAATGATTTTCTCCTCGACTCTCTTGACTTGAAGAATCACGAACACGAGAACAGCGCCGATTATTGACAAAGCATATTCGCCCACGCCTACGCCAAGCCCTATGCTGGCAACAACCCAAAGAGTCGCCGCAGTCGTTATTCCCTGTATGTGGCCGCGCAGCGCGATTATGCTACCTGCTCCGAGAAAGCCGATGCCTGTGACTATTCCTGCAGCGATTCTCGCCGGATCCTCGCCAAAAGAAATAGAAATTATGGTGAAGAAGGCCGCACCCAAGCTCACGAGCATGTGCGTTCGCAAACCTGCAGGCCTGTGCGTCAACTCCCTCTCGAAACCTATCAAACCTCCGAGAGCAACAGCGATAAGAAGACGCGCAATCATTTCTGGGTCTATGTTTCCCAAAGACTCGAAAACCATAATTCAATTTTATTTTTGGGCTTAATAAATTTCTATTTTTTATTCTTTTGTTTCTTAATCGACAAAGGCACAGATATTCTTCCTGCGCTCTTTCCACCAAACCTCTTTGTGAAATTTAGAATAGAATAACCAACGATTTTCTTTGTTTTTTCATCAATCCTTGCAGAGATTTCATTTCCTATGTCTTCATAATAGGATTTTTGCGGTTTTCCAAAAATTATGTCTTCCTTGCTGCAGATTCTACTTCGAAAACTATCACATGAATTTGCAGAAGAATTGGGGTATGTATTGATTTAGGACCACACAGGGTGGTTGTAGTAAGAATGTGGGTCGGCCCGGATTCGAACCGGGAACCTTCTCGACGTCAACGAGACGTCATTCCGGAATTTCTCCGAAATTTTACCGGGTTAGACCACCGACCCTCACGAAAACTATTCTGTTTTTGCATTTTTAAAAGCGCCTAGGGTGGGATTTGAACCCACAAGTCCTTGCGGACGCAAGCTTTCCAGGCATGCACGAAACTTCTTTGTGCCATACCAGATTAGGCGACCTAGGCATCTGCAATAGAATTAATTGCGCGAGATATATTCTTAATTACACGCCCGTTAGTTTGGCCTCGTAGCCGAGCACTTTTCTCGTTTCTTCCTTCAATTTAGACAAAAAATCTTCCCTCTCCTCTCTCAATTTCACCAGACTCGAATCTATATTTTTTAACTTGGATTGAGCTTCTTCTATTTTCGAATCCAAATTTTTCAATTCATTTTCATAATCAAATTTTATTTTTCTCAAATCTCGAGCTGCCAATTCCTCCTCCAATTTTCTTGCAGCCTTTTCCAGCTCGTCATAATCTTTCCTCAGAGCAAATAGAAAATCACCGGATTCTACTGCCGACATTTTTTCCAAAATCTTCTGTTCTTTTTTTGTGTCGATCTCTAGCTTGCCTTTTTCAGACGCGGCTTTTATTTTCGAGATTATGTTTTTTATGACTACCTGATTGGAATCTTTCAGGAAAGCTTCAATCGGGTTTGTTATGTAAAGCTCCAGCATTTTCTCGTTCTCGAATTTCTCAATTCCCTCCGACGACATCCTTCTCAGTCTTTTCACAGCTTTGTCTAGCGGCGCGATTGACTGAACTACAACAGACTGTATTTCGTCTTTTCTTTTCTCGATTGTCGCAATCTCCTGGAATTTTCTTTGATGCTCGATCCAGTCTTCGCTTTTCAAAAATTCAGAAATTTTCTTCTCCAAGGATTCCTTGCTGTTTTTCAAATCGTCAACGTATGATTCCAAATTTGACTTGCCTGTTTCTGTCTCGCTGAGTTTGTTCAAATTGAATCCAAAATCCTTTGCAAGTTTCAGCGCATCGGCCGGAGGTTTAATCTCCAAGGATTTTTTAGACAGACCTGAACTTATTTCTGAAATTGCATTTTCAAGATCATCAGAACTTTTTAACAGACGCTTCATTTCCCTCGGGAAAACTTCTTTCAGTGGTTGGACAAATCTCATAACGCCGCTCTCCGCTTCCCTTAGAGAGGAAGCGCATCTATTGAAATATTTGCCAAAATCTTCTATGGTGTAGCCAACAGGCTTTTCGAACTCCATGAAAGAGTTTCTAAAAGCCCTAATCAATGTGGACCTGTAACTTTTTGCAACATTCATTAGCGCATCGTCTATCTTGTCGGGGCCTTTGGAATTTTGTAAATCGTTCAACATTCTCGAAAAGTTATGTGAAGACTCGACAAGCTTCCTGTGCATATTTTCCAAATCTTTTTCGAACAAAGAATTTTTTTCCTGAATTTTCTTTTCTAAAACTACAATTAGATCTTCAAGGCTAACCTCTTGCGGCGAAAATTCTTTTGCGGTCTCAACCGGTTTTTCGAATTTGAAAATGTTTGAGAGCCAGCCCACTTTGTATCACGTTCAATAATAATGCGCGCATATGTTAAAAGTTTTTGCAAAACCTTCAGCCGAAAGTGAATGTGTAAATCCGCACATTTCCATCAACCATCAGCTCGAGAATGCGCGTTCCATAAGATTCAGAAGAAACAATGTTGTACAACCTGTTCCCGCTAATTTTCGCGATTTCACCTTCGACATCGGCTCCCCTGTCGGAATCAGGAACAGCTTTTTTATCGAGCCAGACGGAAACAGTACCATTTCCTGCAGCGACTATGTTCACGTCCCTTGCTGAATATTTCAGCCCGACAAAGCCTCCATCTTCTTTCAGTTCGACGTACTCGGGCGCGCTGTACCAAAAACCGCCCAAGTAAACAATGTTGTCTTCAAACTCTTCTGGCGCAGGCAAAATATATTTGTGCGTCTGTGCAACCGCAAAATTCTCTGGATTCCCAAGCGGGGATCTGGAAAAGCTGTGCCCCAAATAAATCTCGGGAGTTTTTATTTTCGAGTAGTCCACGTCAACCGCGCCTTCGGGTTTCGAAATATTTTTTTCCAAATCAAGTTGCGTTTTCAATCTGTCTGCTCTTTCTCGAAGAAGTTCCTGAATTTTCTTCTCGGTCTCTTCGTAAGCGCCCTCGCCGATGTGATCAAAGCGAATGAAGCCGTCAATGTCAATCAAATATTTCCTCGGCCAAAATCTGTTTTCGTATGCGCGCCACGTCTGGAAATCGTTGTCCTGCACGACAGGATACTTAATGCCGAACTGCTCAACCGCGCTCTTCACATTGCCGTAATCTTTCTCGAACTCGAACTCAGGCGAGTGAACGCCAACAATCACGAATCCGTCATCGGAATATTTTTCGTACCACGAATTAAGATATGGAATTGTTCTCTGGCAATTTATGCAAGTGTAAGTCCAGAAGTCGACAAGCACGATTTTGTTTTCTTTCCTCAATTTTTCGAGAGAAATGTCGCTGCCTGTATTGATGTAGCCTGCTATTCCTGCCAGCTCAGGCGCTTTCGGATAGATTGCAGATTTCTCAAGCGCAATTTTGTCAGAATTGCTCGAAGCGCAGCACGTTGCCAGATAGAATTGAATTGCCGCTACGAGAACAACCACTCCTACAATTATTGAAATTGGAATTTTGTAATTTCGCTGCCTCTTCCTCGTCTTAACCACCGCCCAAAAGGCCAGAAGGCAAGAAGAGCGAAATCGCGCCGATGTAATTTGTGAACACGAGCACGCCAAGTATCACGAGAAGCACGCCCATCACGAAAGTGAAATATTTCATGAATCTTGAGAACCTGGTGATGAATGCGGCAAATTGTGAAATGAATGCGCCAGCAATAAGAAATGGAATGCCGAGACCGAACGAATATGCAAGCATCAGATTAAACGCAGCAGCTGGCTGAACAATCGCAAGAGTCAATATCCCGCCGAGTATCGCGCCGATGCAAGGAGTCCATCCTGCCGCGAATGCGATGCCGAACACGAAAGACGTCAAATAATTCGACTTGAACCTTTTTGGCTGGAATCGATGTTGAATGTTCAGGAACGGGAGTTTCAAAATTCCCATAAGATACAGGCCGAAGAAAATTATTACCGCGCCGCCGATTCTCGAAAGCCATATTCTTGCATCAAACGCAACCGAGTTGAGCACAGTGTTCAGCAGCACGCCTATCAGAGAAAAAACTACCGCGAAACCTATCACGAAAAAAAGCGCGTTCAAGAAAATTTTCAGCCGCGATGGATGGACTTTCTTCGCTGCAAGATCCGCAGTGCTAGAGCCCGCCAGATAGGAAATATAAGCAGGCGTCAGCGGCAAGATGCATGGAGAAAGAAAAGAGAGGATGCCAGCAACGAATGCAATCGGAATTGTTATGTCGGCCATTTAATCAAACCTGTGTCGCTTCCAATAATTTGGATTTGATTTCGTCCTTGGTAGTTCCCGAAAAACTTTTTTGAATCACGTTACCGCTCTTGTCGATGAATATGTGAGTGTGCTGGTAAGGAACGCCGTACTCTCTCGCGAGATCTTGGTCCTCTTCGTTCGTCTCTCCATCGTTGAAGTGCGCCTCGAAGCCGACCGCGTCTTCAAGACTCAGTTCGTCAAATGCAGCAAAAATATTCGGCCTCTCTGCGGCGCAAATCGGGCACCATGTCGCGTAAAAGTAAAGGTAGATCGCCTTTCCTTCGCTTCTCGCTTTTTCGAAATCTGCCTCGTTGTATCTAATATAGGGCGTGGTCGAGCCTGTTATGACTTGCCCGCTATATCCCGCGCTTGTTGTTTCCTCTTTTTGTGTCTCGACTTTGGTTTCTTTCTCCGCAGTTTCGCCTCCAGAACTTAGAACAGGCGCCTGCGACCCTGAGCCAGGGCCAGGAACAGACTGCACCGAAGAATATTTTCCAAGCCCCCAGTCCGGAAAAGTCAATGCGGCAATCGATCCGATAACTGCTACAATTGCAATCAAGATTGTTGCAAAAATAATTTTCTTTTT
>CAYJUY010000029.1:0-6536 GCA_964373485.1 uncultured archaeon | reverse complement strand
ACAAAAACTTTTGACGAAATCAGCGTGAAAAAAGGAAAACTGAAGAATTATAATCCGCTCAAACTGCTAAAATATGCATTAGGCAAGGGGAAGAAATGAGAGTGCTAGACATTCGCATCAGGAAAATTCTTGCGACGAATTCGCAACCGACAATCGAGATTGAGATCGAGACGGAAAAGGGAAAAGTCAGAGCGTCTTCGCCCATCGGCACTAGCACGGGAAAGTACGAGGCTTTCCAGATTTCTGCGGATGACGCGATAAGAAAATTCAACATGATAAGAAGGTCGTTCACGTCCACAGATTTCACAAGCCAGAGCGAAGTGGATAAGACAATTAAAACAGTTGACGATACTTCTCATTTTCGCGAAATCGGCGGCAATCTCGCTGTAGCAATATCGTCTGCATTTCTCAAAGCATTCGCGTTGGAGAAAAACATGGAAGTCTGGCGATATTTGGCCAAGGAGTACAAAACAAGGCCGAAGATTCCGCTTCCGCTTTGCAACATAGTCGGCGGCTGGAAGGGCCAGAGCGAGTTTCAGGAATTTCTTTTCCTGCCGGTGCATCAGAAATCCTTTGCAGAATCTGTTTTCAAAATCAGCGAGGCTTACAAATTAGTCGGGGATATGCTGAAGGAACACGACAAGAATTTCAATTACGGGAAAAATCTCGAGTCGGCATGGGTGACCTCTCTCGGATACGAAACTATTTTGAAAATTATGAAGAAGGTTGCCGACGAAATGTTTTTGAAAATCGGGCTGGATGTAGCGGCGTCGCAGATTTTCAAGAACGGGATGTACCATTATCGCGGCGGCGTGAGAATGAACTCGCACGAGCAGTTGAATTTTCTCGAATCGGTCGTCAGGAACTTTCCGGTCTCTTACATAGAAGATCCTTTTCAGGAGGACGACTGGCTTAGTTTCGCGACAGCGGTGCACAGGTGGCAACCGAGAATGATATGCGGCGACGATTTTTATGCCACGCGAATACACAGGCTCTTGAGCAGCATTGACAGGAAGGCCAGCAACGCTGCAATCGTAAAACCAAACCAAGTAGGAACTATAACCGACATGGTAGAATTTGCTAAAGAGGCGCAGATGCGCGGCTTGGTAACAGTTTTCTCACATAGGTCCGGCGAGACAGACGACAATCTGATTTCGCATTTGGCTGTTAGCCTAGGCTGCGACTATGCAAAGTTCGGAATATCCGGCGAGAGAGTCGTGAAGCTCAACGAAATAATCAGGATAGAGGAAAAGATTAGCCAGGAGCCTCAGCAGCAGATTACGAAGGCTTCGGAGCTTTCGCAGATCATTCGCGAGAAGCTGCAGCAATTGTAATTTATTAACGCAAGTTCAACTCTTCATGTGCATGATTCGGAAAAATAAATTCAGCCCAAAACTTCCAACACCTTCGCGCTGACCGCCACCTCTCCGCCCGTCGGTTTTGCCAACTCTTCGCCGCAATTCGTACAAACAACTACAGTAGCAGCCTTGTTGTATATCACTTGCTCGTTTCTGCACTTCTTGCACATGACATGCAAAAATTTGCTTCTCGGTGATTTTACAATATGTCTCGCCATGATTACAACCTCACGATCTCGAACTTCTTCACGCGGAATCCCCTGCCGTGCATATGCTTCTTTCCGCAGACAGAGCACTTGAATCTCAAATCCAATTTTCTTGTCGATTTCTCACGGCCCTTAGGATTTTCTCTCGGGAAAGAACCGTAGCCGCGCATCTTTCTCCTGAAAATTCTCTCGCCATGCGTGAGTTCGCCTCTCGGTTTTTTCTTTGCAACCTCTACTGTGTGTTCTGTGTGTTTTTTACAATTGGGGCAGAACACCATTACCTTTTGTGGGAATTTCATTAAATCACTTTGATTAATCGTGTTTATAAATTTAAACCGTTTCTCTTAGATTGATGGATATGGGAGAAAATGAAAAAGACTCACTGATTAAAAAATTAAATGATGCGATTTATGAAAGCATACAACCAATTAATTTGTCTGTCTGGCATGGCTGCAATTCCAATCCTGAAGATTTAGCGAAGCACATATCTTCTTCTTATGTCTCAACACTTTGCTGTCTTATAACCGAAGACGAACCAGATGCTGTTTATCAAAATGCTATTGACGAAATTGTTTACGATGTTTCAGGAAAGCCTTCTTGTTTTTCAAGTGATATGACAAAATATTTCTTAAAGAAAAGCATTCAAGAAATTTTGGACGAATAAAACTATTTGTTAATCCTGAATTCTTCCACGAGTTTTTGCTCCAAAAGTATTTTTGTATTTTCTTCAGGAATTTTAGCAATGTCTCCTTTCTTGAATGGCCCATAATTTTTCATGTCGCTGCCAACGAATTCTGGAACCTCGTCTTTGAAAACTATAAGATTAGCTTGCTCACCTTTTTCCTGAACAAGAATTTTTCTCAGATTTTTCTCACGCCTTTGTCTTATAGAAGTTGTTACAAGATCGAAAAAATCCTTCTCTTCTTCCACCATGTTTTCGGGCTGAATGTTCGTTCGCGCAGCATTCACGGCAGCATTCACAACCTTCCTCTCGCGCCTGTCAAAAATATCCTCAATGAGCCTCTCGATGTTTTTTATTTCGAGCACGTTCTTCCTGTCCTCTTTCTCAGTCAGCTGTTTCTTCTGCTGTATGTATGCAAGAACTGCCGTGTAAAAATTTTCTGGAATTTTTGTAAGCTTTGGCGAGCGCTGCTCCTCGCGCTGAATTCGCCTGATGAGCTCGAAAGTTATCGTTTCGTCTGCCATGAAAATACTATTATTGCCTTAGTCTCGGGCTTATTTATCTTTCCCTTTTCTTGTCTTTCGATTTTTGCTTCAGCGTTCTGAATGGGTAGCTCACGGGGTTTTTGATTCCGGCGTCGTGCAATTGCTGACAAAGACCATGCACGCCAATCGCCTTGTAGTAGTTCTCATTGTCGCAGTTCGGCGGCAGCATTGTTTTCTCGGAACGGAAATGCCATCTTAGTTGGCCGCGCAAGTAATTCGTTCGCAAAGGCGGATAATTCTTTGCATTCCACTCCTCGATTCTTTTTTCGATTTGCTCTGAGCTCCACCCCATGTTGCGCAGGAAATTAATCAGGATGAACACTGCGCGTTTTCTCCCGTCGGCGAGCCCGCTGTTGAGAATGTGTTTGATGCATGGCGGAAAAGATTCTTCAGGCAGGTATCTCATTTTTTGGGAGAATTTCTTTTTCGGCGCAATTTCTTTCACTTCGATTTTGTTTTTGCTAGCCCAGTCGAGCGCTTCTATGACAAGAACCTCGGCGTCTCGAGAAGGTACACGCTGTTGCAAAAATTTTTCATCTATCCTTACCTTCTCTGGCAGAGCCATCTCCTTTTCAAATGCGTGTATTTTGTCGTGCCTCATCGGGAGACTGACCAACATATTTTTCTCGTGCAAGCTGTAAGGAAGCCTGAACAAGTGGCGTGTGGAAAAAATGTCCATGTTCACAACTTTGAACGGTTCAAGCCCTTCTTCGTTCGTAATTTCCGCGAGGGGTTTGTTAATTCTCTGCGAGATCATGTTTGGCGTGTCTATCGAGAGCAAAGCTTCCTTCAGCTGTTCTTTAATATACCATTTGATGAATTCGATTATTTTCTGAAGAAGGTCTGGATACATTTTGCTGCTTGGTTCCAAATTTATTTTTTCAGGAATTGATTGAAATGGAATCCCGATGTGAAAACCCTTGCCGCCGGAAAATTTTACGGAAAAATTAACAACACCATGGTCTTTCAGCGCTTCAATTATTTGGTACACAGCCGCTTTTGCAATTTCGAAATCAGGGACGTCTGGGTCGATGAAAATGTCCCACCCTATTCTGAGGCTGTCTTGATTTGGCTTTGTCATTCCGACATCAAGCTTCATCGGGTTCGACCAGTGCTCGACAGAACCGTGGAATGAAACTGATCCTTCCGCGACGGCTTGGAGAATATCGCCGGGGTAGTTTAGCATGTTAGGCCTCTTGCCAAATGTGCCTTCCTTGTAGACCGAAACTACCTCGCGATTTTTTGCGGCCTCAAGAATTGCGCGCTGGACAGATTCTCTAGAATACCAGTTCCAAATTTTAGTGAAGTCAATCATCCAAATCTCATGAGAGGCTATCGCACCCCTCGAAAATATATTGACGCGCGGAATTTAAATCTTCAAAAGTTTCAAACCCTTCTGTTTACAATATTCTGCAAGACCTATGATTTCGAATTCTCTTCCGGAATATTGATTATTTGCCTTAAATATATCACGGATAGCAATTTGAGCATTCTTGAATTCCATGCTATCTGTGATTATTCTAGGTATTTTGTAAATAACAGCGGCTGCTGTCAAAAGTATTCTGCTAGTTTGATTAGTGTAATCTGAAATCTACCTCCTTATTTCATCTATCTGTTCGTCAGGCATATCTGGGATTGTGTAAATTATATTTTGGTTTGTTTTGAAATTCTCAATCCAATCCCACATTTTTTGTCTATAAGAAGATCTTGGGATTTTCAAAACTTTATCCAGCAAAGTTCCAAAACGATCTAATGTTGCAGCATTTTTGATTTTACCATTTTCTAGGGCATCTCTAATTCTCTGATAATTATTTACGTTGTTTCCGTTAGGAAAAAACGACCCAAAAGCAATGTCCCTAAATAGTGTCAAATCTAGAAGAACTATTTTGTCTTTGTCGACTTCTTGAGGCAAATCATCTACACTTTTAAACACAATATAAAATAAAAATTCTTGATTATAATCTTTTCCATTTGACTCCGTGTTCTGTGTCTTCCAAAATTATTCCAAAATCTTTTCTCAACTTTTCTCTAATTTTGTCCGCAACATCAAAGTTTTCTTCTTTTCTAAATTTTTCACGTAACTCAATTAATTTTTTAATTTCAGCTGATAATTTCCCTTTTTTCTTCCTTGGAAGTATTTGAAAAAAGTTAGCAAGTTCCTTAATGATTTTTTCTGCATGTTTCAATTCTATGGTCGAATAATTTCCTGAATCTATTACTTTGTTCGCGAGTGAAACTATTTCTAGCAGATATGAAATTGCAAGCGGTGTGTTTATATCATCTTCAATCGCGTGTATGAATTTTTCTCTTATTTTGAAAAGTTTGTTTGTAAATATTTGACCGCCACCAAGAGGTCTTTTTGAATTTTCTCGTATTCTTTCGAGGACTGCAGAAATTTTCTCAATTTTCCTTTCTGCATTTTCTATATCTTTCTCATTGTAATCGAGCGGCTTTCTGTAGTGAGTCGAAGCGATCCACATTCTCAAAACTTCTGGCGAATGTTTGTTGAGCGCGTCCACAAGCCGGATGAAATTTCCTTTCGATTTCGCCATTTTTTCTTTTTTGATTGTCAGCAAGCCAGTGTGCACCCAGTATTTCACGTAAGGCTTCTTTCCTGTTGTTGCTTCAGCTTGCGCAATCTCCGCTTCGTGATGAGGGAAGGCAAGCTCTATCGCGCCGCCGTGTATGTCGTACTGCGGACCGAAATATTTAATCGCAATTGCTGTGTCTTCAATGTGCCAGCCAGGATAACCCACACCCCAAGTAGAATTCCATTTCAACAAATGCGATTTTTGGGAGCGTATCCAAAGTGCGAAGTCGCGAGAATCAGTTTTATCAGGATTCATTTCAACGCGTGCTCCAGCAATTAGTTTTTCTGGAATTTTTTTTGACAGCTTTCCGTAATCCTTGAATTTGGAAACATCGAAGTAGACCGAGCCATTCGCAATATACGCATAACCTTTCTTGACGAGCGTTTCGACTTGCTCGATTATTTCTGGAATGTGGTCTGTTGCTTTCTTCAAAAGATCTGGTCTCAAGAGTCCAAGTCTGTCAAAATTTTCCAAATGATTACGCAAAAAGAAATTCACGATTTGTTGCGGAGTCTTATTTTCTTGAATCGCTTTTTTTTCTACTTTGTCCTCGCCTGTATCTTCTGTGAGATGGCCAACGTCTGTAACATTTTGCAAATAAGTCACTTTGTATCCTTGATGGCGAAGAAATCTCACAAGAGTGTCGTAGAACGCATACGTTCTTACATGACCGAGATGGACGTAGTCGTATTCCGTCACGCCGCAGACAAAAAGTTTTACCTCCTTGTTTTTCAAAGGCTTGAACACTTCTTTTTTCTTTGTCATTGTGTTGAAAATTCTCAGCATTCAATCACCCAGAACAGAACTCACCAAACGCTCATGCTCCTCTAATGTAATCCAGTCCACTCGCAAATAATTCTCCAAAGCCCGTCTGCTCATATTTAATTCTTTGGCGGCTAGTACTGTATACTTGTATGCTTCTATCTCTGTTGGTCTATCTACATATTTGTAGCGCTTGTCGAAAATATTTTTTCCCTGAAGGAATTGTTTGACGTGTACCAATTCGTGAATAATATCAAGGTACAGAATTTTTTTGCTAGTATTCCTGAGATATTTCTCATTTATGTTTACAGTCCCATTTTTGTTGCTGATCCAAATAATCCACGGGTATTTTGAAATTCTAACTTTCGTTTTGCCCAAAATTTTCTCCAATT
>CAYJUY010000028.1:0-6552 GCA_964373485.1 uncultured archaeon | reverse complement strand
ATTCTGCAAATAGCGCTTGTGATTGTCGGAATACTCGTGATATGGTATACAGGCACCCTCGCGCACGAGTTCTTTCTGGAATGATCCGTCAAGCTATCTTGAACCTGATTCTGGCGATTAATTTTTTGAGGCGCAGACTAAAATTGCTCGGCTTGTAGGATTTTTGCCTGAATGTGTAGGTTTTCTTTTTTTGATACAACCTCTCCAGCGCCTTTCTCCTTTCATTTTCGCTCCCAATTTTAGCCGCTTCACCCTTCCAGCTTGCAATAACTTCCTGCAGTTTGCTCGGCTTTGGCTCCTCTTCTTCTTTCTTCTCGATTTCTCTCGCCGCAACTCTCGGAAATTCCCTCTCTATTTTTTCTTCGCGAAATTCAGGCTCACGCTCCCCCTCCTCGAATTTTTCTTTTCTTTTTGCTCTCCTTCCTTCGAAAGATTTTCTTATTTTTTCGAAGAAACCAGCGCCCTTCTTTTCAATCTCAATTTTTCTCAAAACAGCTTCTTTTTTCTTCGGCTTCTTTCCTTTCTTTTTCCTCTCTCTTGGCCGAGCGATTAAAAATTCCAAATTTTTCCAGAAGGGTTTGCCGACTTTCTTGATTTCCTTCTTTCTGGCTTTCTCAACTTTCTTTTTTGGCGGCTTCTCTTCCTTACATTTCGCTATTTTCCTCCCAAAAGTTTTGTCGAAGTAAACAGTAAGGCTGTCGGACTTCAACATAGATTCGAGAACGGGAATTCTCGCTTTGATTTCTTCGAGCCTCTCGTTGTACTTTTCCATCCTTATTTCGTAAACAGACTCAGAAATTTCTGCGGTCTCAAATCTTTCCACCTGCGCCTTCTTCATGAGTTTTATAAGGACTTTCTGCTCGGTCTTCAATCTCTCGAGCTTGACGCGAATTCTTTTAGTCCTGTAAAACTTCCAAACCAACCACGCCACAAACACAACGACAACAGTAGCGACTGCGAAATTAATCCAATTCTTCTCGAAATAACTCCTGCCAGATTCGACGATGGTATTTAACGTAGAAACTTCAGCCCTCTTCTCGTCAAGCTCTGATCTAACTTTCAGCAGAAGAATTTCCACCTCGTCGTATCTTTCCTTTTCGAATGCGGTCTTCGCATCTTCCAAAATTCCTTCGGCATCTGTCACGTCAATTCTCTGATTCTTGTAATCGCCAATTCTGATTTCTGCGGCCCTGAGCGAGTCCGAAAGTGCATAGGCCTGCTTCTTCCTCGACGCAATTTCCTGCGTGTTTTCCAGCACAGCCTCGTATGTGAAGCCTTGGTAATTCAAACCCTCCAACGCCTTCCTCGCATCTTCCGCTAATTTTCCAGTTGCATTGCTCCGAATGATTTCCGCGAAGTCCGCCCTTTCAAGCGCCAGTCCCGCTTGTGCAAGAATGTCGCTAACCGAGTCTGTGGAGAAACCTGCGCCAGCCATCTCCTGTATATCCTTCTCTGCCTGCTGAATCGCACTTACTGCTTCATTTTTCGTGACGTCTTGCGCATAGACAGGAATTGCCCCGACCATCGCGGCCAACAAAAATGCAATTCTCTGTTTGCTCGTCTGTCACGAACCTCCCCATCACCATCTTCGAGATGCAGTCGACATAAAATATTTTGTTCCTGATCTTTTCCTTTTCGAAGAGAGTTACCAGGCTGCTGTATGGCTTGTTTGTTGTCACGTAAATCAAAGTCTCGTTTTTCAATTCCTTTTTCAAGATGGAGCTTATTTTCTTGAAATAATTCTCGGGGTTTACGATGTAGAGCACGGTTTTTGTCATCAAGTCAATAATTCGGTTTTTCAGTATAAATTCGTTCGGGCAAATCAGGAACAACCTTTAAATACCCCTGACTTGAATAAGAAATAAGATGTCGCAAATTTTGAAAGGTGCAAGCAAGCAGACGATGTATTTAATTGCTGGTGTTGTTATCGTCGTTGTAATCGCTGGGGTCATTCTTGCTTATTCTGGAAATTTGCCCAGTTATGGCCCGCAACAAACCGCTACTGAAACACAGCCGAGTCCCGCCGCCAGACAGGCAAGCCTGACTGTAAGTTCGCAATCTGTGGTCGGCGATGAAGTTGTTGTAGACAGCTTGTATTTGGACAAGCCTGGCTATGCTGTGATCCACCAAGAAACAGACGGAAAACCTGGAGCAGTCATAGGAAACAGCGAATTGATTTCAGGCGAAAAGAATAATTTCAAAGTAACAATTGACGCAAATAAAGCTGGCACAAAAGTTTTTGCAATGCTCCACTACGACGACGATAATGATGGCGTGTACGGATTCCCCGACGAGGACAATCCGGTAAAGTTGGAAGGCAATGTTGTTGTGAAGCCGATAGAAATTCAAAAAGCAGCACAGACTGCTGGAGGAGCGACGCAAGTGCAGGCAACAGTCGAGCAGCCAGCAGTTGAAGAATTCGGTCTGGAAGCGGACGATTCCGGATACTATCAGGATGGGATTGCAGTGACCGCTCTTAGTCCGAAAAAAGGCAACACAGTAAAAATTATTTTCACAGTTCGAAAAACTGGAGTTTCATTCGGCGGGCTCGATTTCAGAAGCCCAGATTACGGGATTGACACAACAAAAACCGAGCCTGGCGGATCAAAGACTGTTCAATTTGTTGCAGAGAAATCCGGCAAGATAACTTCGTATTGGCCTGCGAGCAATAATCCGAAGGCCACATTGCAAATATCTCCGGCTTAAATCTAAACATTTTTCAAATTCAAAAATCAGATTTATCTTATGGAAATAGGCGACGCGCCAAGGAAGTTGGACATATACTGGTACATGATTATCGTCCTTTCGCTTTACGCAATTCTTTCAGCAATCTTCAGCAATTTCAAAATCGAGACATTCGGCTTGCAGCTCTCAGTCGCTCTGCTGACTGCAGTAGTTCTTGATGTCGCCATCAAATACGCGAGGTTCAGAAAATTCATTCTGCCGAGGACCGGAATCATTTCCGCGCTTTTCATAACTCTCATCCTCTCTCCAACAGAAAATCTCCTGCCAGTTTTTGCCGCGACCGCGATAGCAATAGTTTCGAAAAATTTCATCGAAGTAAAGGGAAGGACGCTGATAAATCCAGCCGCGCTCGGCCTGACCGCGGCCGTGTTCATTTTTGGTTCTGTCTTGAGTTGGTGGGGCACGCTTCCCCTTGGAGAAATTGAGATCGGCGATTACGAGGACTACATACTTCCCTCGCTCGCTTTCACAATACCTGCGGGAATTTTCATCAATTACAAATTCAGGAGGCTGCACTTGGTTTCAGTTTTCTTCCTGATTTATTTCGCCGCTTTCAGTGCATACGCGTTCGCCACAAACCAGACTGGCACTTTCCTGAGAAACGCTTTCTTCGATCCTATCATAATTTTCTTCGCGTTTTTCATGTTGGTCGAGCCGATGTCCACGCCAGTCATGACGAAAGGAAGAATTCTGTACGCGATTGCTGCCGCGCTTTTAGTTATCGGCGTGTTCTTCGTTTACCCGCAAAACAATTTGCTGTTACCATTGGTAATCCTCAATATTTTTGTGCCCCTGATTAACAAATATGTAAGATGATTTTATGGCAGATTTTACGAAAGTCGCAAAATTAAGTGAGATTGGCGAAGGGAAAACGAAACTGATTGAAGTAAATGGCGAAGAAATTTTCCTAATTAAGTTCAAAGGAAAGATTTACGCGTATGAGGAGCATTGCCCGCATGAGGAAGGTCCGCTGCACGAAGGCTGGATTGAGGAAAATGAAATAGTTTGCCCTTGGCATCAGGCCAAATTTGATATCGTGACAGGAAAAGTAAATCCTGAAACCGATTGGGCGCCGAGGGACATCAAAAAATTTGAAGTGAAAATCGAGGGCGACGACATTTTTATAAAGGCGTAATTCATTTCGGAATTTCCAGTTCTTTCAAAACAGTTTTCACAGATTTCAAGTCGATGTCGTCCAAAATTCTCAATATCCCATCGACTTTTTGTTTGAAATTTTTGTTGCCCAAAGAGTACTCCTCAATACTATAAATGAGAGCTTCAAGCTTGTCTGCAGCTTCAAGAATCTTTCCTTCAATTTTTTCATCTTTTGCATTTTTCCAGATTTCCAAATAATCTTCCGACAAATTACTTGGCAAGTTGCCAACAATATTTTTGTAAAATTCTTCGCCCATCTTTTTCATATTTTTCAACAAATCAGGATCGCTATACTTAAAACCATGAAGAATATCACCAGTCATACTTTCTTCAAGATCATGCACAAGGCAAGCCCTCAAAAGTTTTTCAACATCGACCTTGTTTCCCATTGAAATTTCCAAATCTGCGAGAATCATCGCATACATCGCTGTGTGGAATGAATGCTCAGCTACACTTTCGTCCTTGATCCTCATCTGATTGCTGAAGCGGATTACTTTCCCAAGATTTCTTTCTGTGAAGAAAAAATTGTTGAGGTTGGGCATACAAATCGATTGTTCTCAGACAAATAAATCTGTGCAGGGAGTGGGATTTGAACCCACAAAAATTTTTCATACCAATTCATCCGGAATTTTAACTTTAATTTCTTTAACCTTCCTCTTAATATCGCCGTCGCGTGTTACTAAATTACTTTTAAGTTTAATCGCAGTGGATACGACCAATGCATCAACGAAACTCAGTTTATATTTTTTGATCAAACTCAACATATGATAAACCACCTCATTTTCCAAAGGAACTATTTTAACTATTTGCAATTCCGAAAGTTCTCTTAGGTAACTTTGAACTTCCTTTGCCCTGCTATAGCCGCTCTCCCTGTAAACTATCCAAATAATTTCAGCAAAAGTAATTGATGAAATGTATGCACTAAATTTTCCAGATTCTATTTGCTTCAATAGCTTTCTTGATTTCTCTAAAAATTGCTTTTCTTCAAAAATGACATTTAGAAAAATATTTGCATCGAGGACCAATTTCATTTTAATCTTTTTTCCATTTCTTTCACAAATTCTTTATGCAGCTCTAAACTGCTTTTCTTAGCCTTCCCCAAACCAATCAACTTATCCACAATACTAATTTTTCGTGGTTTTAGAGCTACTTCTTCTTTCCGTAACTCAAGAATAACTTTGCTACCTTTGCTTATCGCCAATTCCTCTCTGAGATGTTTAGGCAAAGTCAGCTGCCCCTTGCTAGTTATTTTAACTTCGTACTTTTCTCTCATAAGTAAGAATTACTTCTCCTTACTTATAAACTTAAGGGTTAAGAAATTTCGCTGAAAAGCGCAAGTATCTGAAAAACAACTTTAAAGGTCTAATGCAGGGGGTGGGATTTGAACCCACGAAGGGACTAACCCACCAGCTCCTAAGGCTGGCGCCATCGACCAGGCTAGGCGACCCCTGCGAAAATTAATTCGTTCGGAATAAGAATAAAAGAACATCAGTCCAGAAAATATTGCGCCAAATTTTTGCATCGTAATCGGATCAACTGAAATTCTTGTTAATCATTCTTGATGGCGAACATGGGCGCTCCGAAAAAAGAATAACTTTAATACTAAATGCATACAAAATAACTTTTATAAAATTGATGGAGTAATTAAAAAAAATGTTTGGTCCTCATTTGACTCTTGATTTACACGGCTGTAAAAAAGAAAAGCTTTCTGACGCCGATTTTGTTTACAAATTGCTTGACGAATTTCCAAAATTTATAGACATGAAAAAATTTTCTGCGCCGCAAATAACCGCTGTACCTCCTCGTGAAAATTCTTTTGATCGCGGAGGCATTTCTGGATTTGTTTTGCTTGTAGAGAGCCACACGACCATACATACGTTCCCTCATGACGGTTTTGCATCAGTAGATGTTTTTTCCTGCAAAAATTTCGATTTGGAAAAAGTAACAAATTTTTTCATCGAAAAACTGGAAGCAAAAAAGACCGAGAAGAATTTCTTAATTCGCGGAAGAGAATTTGTAAAACATTATCCGAAAAGTGTTTCACATGCGAAAAATCTGGTGCTTGGCGAAAGGAAAAAAATAAAATGAAATTAATGCAAATAAGTTTTCTTATTTATAATATGTTCTAAAGTGAAAAATTTGATAGGATGATTAAATGAGAAAGAAAAATTTCAAACCTGTATCGATACTAATTGCAGCATTTGTGCTAATTTTTGTCGTAGCAATTTTGCAGCCAGCTTTCAGGACTTCTGTCAAATCCGTTGAATCTATTGACAAAATAACATTGCCAGAAAATTTCAAGATAGAAATCTTTGCAGAAAACTTGGGGGGAAGTCTGGTTTCGAATCCCGGTCCCAACCCGGGTCCGAGAATGATGCTGTTAAAAGACGGCGTGCTATTTGCAACAATACCAAGCCAAGGAAAAATCGTCGCGCTTCCTGACAGAAATCTTGACAAGAAAGCCGATGAAACAACAACATTTATTGACGGTCTCAACAATCCGCACGGAATAGATTTTCACGAAGGCTGGTTTTACATTGCTGAAGAAAGCAGAGTCGTGCGGGTGCAAGACAGTGACAACGATTCAGTCGCAGATGGGGGGACTTTGGAAATTCTTGTCGACGGTTTGCCGACAGGCGGACATTTTACGAG
>CAYJUY010000027.1:0-6577 GCA_964373485.1 uncultured archaeon | reverse complement strand
TTTTTCTTCCAAGATTGAATAGATTGATTCTTTTTTGTTAAATGTATTGCACACAACATAGGCAATAATACTAATATCTGTGCTTATGTCATAACTTTTTGCAATCAGATCCGCTAACCTTTGGACCATAATAGAATATTTTCCATCCTCTGCTCTTACAACTTCTGTATTTTCGAACAAGAGACCATCAGGCTCGTTCTCAAGAAAATAATCATATGGTACATAACCTAAACCCACAACATACTCCAGTTCTCTCCCACGAATTTTGGCGTTGCTCTCATCGGCGAAGAACAAAATGTCGGTAGTTTTTGGTTTCTTTTCCTTTAAAATTTGCAACAAAGGCGCGGATACAAATTCGGGATAGCCCTTCATTCTTAATTAATTTTATGGTTTAATATATATAAACTCTAAAAATTTTGTGGACCGGACGGGATTTGAACCCGTAGCCTCTTGCTCTTCCTGCTTCCGCATGCGGAGCAAGCGATCTACCGTTGATCTACCGGCCCTTATTTGCACAATTGTCTTCGTAGAATTTAATTAATATACTCTTTACAGTATCGTTAATTTTTTCTTTCATTACAGTATCTTTCAAACCGCAAACTTGTTCGCAAGTCATTGAGCCAAGGTAATTCAAAAGTTCGATGCCCTTCTCTGTAGCCTTTTTGCTGTAAACACTCGGATATTCTTTCATCAACTTCAAAGTTTCTTTTACAATATCCATAATTAAAGTAATGCGAAAGAATTTTAATTAGAATGTAACTAACCATAATTGGGCGGGTAGCTTAGCCTGGTTGGAGCAAAGAGTTCGTCGCTCATTCGGCTGATAACCGATAGGTCCTGGGTTCAAATCCCAGCCTGCCCATGTACGTCTATTTGATTTAGAGTTAAGTGTACATTCGGAATTCTAGCGGAATAGATTATCCTGGCACTTTTTTCATATAATTGATATATGCTTTTCCAAACCTTCGGATAAGAATTTTTTCTTCCCTCAAAGCGTACAGGTAAATGAGGGGAATCATTGCTACTGCCACGATAAACATTCCTGAAGATGTATAAAATATTGCTGCAACAAATAAAGCTAACATCCATCCAAAGTAAATCGGATGTCGCATGAACTTGAATATACCTTTTGTAACAAGTTTTCTTGCAGGTAACTGCGGATTCACAGTTCCGTCTCCAAATTTTGTCAAATGATATAATCCAAGAAAAATCAATATTATAGCTGCGGACAAGAGCGGAAATGTTACAACAGGACTTATAGAAAGACTTGGTAGATTAAGATATGTTCTGTGTATCCGAAAGGTGGAACACCGGTGCACAAGACCTCATGAGGTATTTTGACAAGGGATTTAAGTGTATAAAATGATATATATCAGAATATCACATAAAGTGTGATGTTATGATATATATTAGAATATCACATACTGTGTGAGGTTTTGATACAAGATGAGAATGAGTGTGCTGTTAGAAAAACTGAGGATTGAGAACAAGGAGTTCGTAACAGCCCGTGAGCTGAAGCGATATTGCAAAGCGATGAAGATGGATTATGATCTTGTCATACGTTACTTTGTATCAAGAAAGAAATATCTCATACGAATTTTCAAGGGAATCTTTTACGTGAAATCAATAGAAGAGTTCAAACTCGGGAAAAATAAATACAACCATCTGGAACTTGTAGCAAAAGGCCTCGAATTAAAAGGAGTAAAAAACTGGTATTTCGGTTTGCATACGGCATTAAAGCTGAATAACATGACACATGAGCATTTTGCCATAGAGGAGGTGATTAGTGATTCTCTGTTCAGGTCAAATCCAGTAGGCATTGCAGGATACAAATTCAAATTTGTGAAACTCGTCTCATCGTTACTAGATTTCGGAATAAAGAAGGAACGTACGCTCTGCTATTCCGATCCAGAGAAAACAATTCTCGATTTCATTTACCTTTCCAGACAGGATGGGATCCCTGTCGATAGAATTGTTATTGACGTGTCTGCTTGGTCCAATAATATTTCCAAAAACAAGATTAAGAAATACGCAAGACGTTATCCCAAAACAGTAGCTGAAATTGCTGAAAGGGTGATACTATGATAGCAGACTTTGTAGACAAGATATCAGCAACTCTGGGAATCCAGAGGAGAGACATGCTAGAAAAGGATCTACTCCTGCACCAAATTTTATCAGGCCTTTCGAAAGACGAATTCTTCTCCAAAAATTTCATTTTTAAGGGAGGTACGTGCCTGATAAAGCACTATCTAGGCTATTTCAGATTTTCAGAGGACATTGATTTCACTTGGAAGAATCAGGCCAGATTTACTGGAAAATCTGGAAAGGAAATCCGTAGGGATTTATCCAGCATTATTGACAAGACTGGAAAACTCTTCGAGATGATAGCAGCAAAGAGAGGCTTGGATTTCAAGTGTAAGAAGAACAATAAAAATTATGTCGAACTGGGAGGTAGCAATAGAACATGCACGTTCAAAATCTGGTACAGTTCTGCCATTTTAAAGAAAAGGACCTTCCTGAAAGTTCAGATAAACTTCGTGGAGAATATGTGCATGAAGCCTGGAAAAGGACGCCTGAAGAGTCTCATGACAGGTAAGCATAGTGAATTGGAAGCGTTGTTTGCGGAATATTCCGAATATTCTGCAACCATTCCATTTGAGATGTACAATGTGAAAGAAATATTGAGCGAAAAGATAAGGGCGTTGCTAACAAGGGAGGGAATAAAGGCAAGGGATTTCATTGACATATTTTTCATTTACAAGAAGACGGGTATCAAGCCAGAAGATGTAGAAAAATGTGTAATCAGCAAGACTAATTTTGCGCTCGAGAATTTCGAGAGATACAGGACCAATCTAGCTGAAAAAGAGAAGCTCCTGAACGAAGGAAAACTTTTCGAATGGGGGTCTGAAAGGGACCTATTGCTGACAGAACCAGATGAAAAAGAATTCAATGGCTTCATAGACGAGTTCACGGAGTATCTGAAAGTACTTGTCAAGAAACTGCAAAGATGATTAGATTTTCTTTTGATTCAAAATTAACGCCACGAGTGTATGCGGTTCCGCTAGAACCGTTAATTATTTCTGTTCTGAAAACCATAACAGTTGTAAGAAAATCGTGAACAATCTGTCAGGGGCTCTAATTTGAAATTCAGGTGACAGCCTGCCCACTACTATTTTTTGGCATCAAATCAATTGCAGAATCTTCGTAAATGGTTAAATATCCACCTTGCAATTTAACTTCTCCAATCAAAGGTGATATATATGCTTCTGGGAAAACAGAATGCGTCATATCTGCTATTCCTATAGCGCACGAATTAAGAAAAGTTACAATATCTTTAGGAATTTTTTTAACATTCCTTTCCTCTCTATTTCCTATTCTTTCATGTTCGAGAACTATTGCCTTTAGAATTTTTTCGGGCAGTTCGTAATCTGAGGTCACACATGGTTCTAACATGTAATTTAACTCAGGAATTGTTTCAACTAAATTATAATGTCCCACACGACCTGACCAAAATCTTGGATAATCTGGTTTAGATATTTTTAGTCCAGTATTGGGCCTATATTGTTGAACTATCAATCCCTCTAAATTTGGTATTTTATTTAAATTGTTTTTCAAATTTTCTTCAGTAAGTTTTAACATAAGATACAAATATTTTGCAACAGATTTAAGTCTTCATAAAATTTTCTTCTCAATAAATATAGAGCCTATTTTTTCTCCAAATGGATCGAAGTAGTCTATTGTTTTCAGAGTTTCGTATCCATCAAGCTCGCTGAATGAAATAACATACTTGTCACTTATGCTATATGCCCAACCGTGCCAAATCACTGCTGCAGATCTGTCTGTACATTTTTCAAAAAATCTCGCGTCGTACTCAAGACCACCATCACTCTCATTTTCAGGCACACCATTCGCGAGCAAATAATTTATTCCGTCCCATCTCGCAGTGTTCCAAGCAAGATAGTCATAAGTTCCGTACCAGCTCCACGCTCCGAAAATAATAATCGCGAAAATTAAAACATGCTTTGCATATTTGAAATCTTTCAGCGCGGTTAGCAGAATTGGCAACGATAACGGAATTAGGAAAAGATAGTATCTGTCGTAAAATGCGACGAAAAGCAGAAGCGGAATTGCAAGAAGGGGAATTGTGAGGATTAGCAAGAGATTTTCCTTGAATTTTTTCAGATAGAGTATGGCGAGTGAGAAGGCTGTGAAAAATGAAATCGCGATTATTGGCGCCCAAAGAATTTCTGGAAAGAATTCAGCCTTATCGCCAGATATTGTGTATGCCCCAAGACCTCTCGGCTCTGCAAGACTTTTGTCAAATGGATTAAGACCAACTCCAGCATAATCCCTAATAAAAATGAACGCGACCATGAGAATTAGAATTAGAATCGGCAAAAACATTTTGAATTTTCCGAGTTGCTTCAGCCAAGAAAAAATTTTCTTGTAGCCGATGAGGAAAATGATTCCGAGGGGGAAGAAGAAATAGCCGGCGTATATAAAGAGCTGCACAATATTTTTAGCAAGATTCGGGCCAACTGCAAGAGTGTAAGGGCAGACGTAAGATTGATCGTGCAGGCCGTAGAACCAGTATCCCCATATAGCTATGCTAACTAGCGGCAGCAAAATAATCGGCAATATAATTTTCGGTGTGAAGAGCAGTTTTCTGTTTTTAAGAAGGAGATACAAAAACATTCCTGCGATTGCCATAATTACGTACTGCCTGACCCAAAATCCCGCAATTACTAGAAGTAAGCCTGTCACGAAGTACGAATATTTTTTCGCTTCTACAAACTTCAGGAAAAATATCATGCTTGCTACAACGAAAACGAGAGCAAAAACGTCAGTCATGAATGTGTGAGTCAGATTGAAGAAAATCGGGTTAACAAGAAGAAGGTATGAGCCGAGGATTGAATATTTTATGTCGAGTTTCATTCTTAGAAGGAAATAAGTCGCAATTACTGCAAGACCGCCCATAACCATCATCGAGAGCATCAATGTCGCATGGCTCAAGCCGAAAATAAGAGAGAAGAACGAACCGAGAAATATTTGCAAGGCTAGCGAGACGATGTATGGCTGGTTGTTTATCAGGCTACCGTTCTCGACGAAATTCTTCACGCTTTCGAAATAAATTATGTCGTCGTTCAGCGGGAAATTTGCTGGAGGAATTGAAAATATGAAAATGAATATGGACGCTGCAAAAATTAAAAAGTAAGTAAATTCTTTTTTGTCCATCGGAATCAAAACAGTATTTGTCGCGAAGGGGATAAATACCCTGAAGTGCGATTATTTTGAGAGTGGTTGCAAGTGAAGGAACCAGTTCTAATTATCGGCGGAAGCGGATTTCTTGGCAGTCACCTAAATGCAAGGCTAAAGGCGGATGGCCTAGAAACAATTGTGATGGACGTCATGCCTTCACCAAAGTTTGTGAAAGGAGACGTAAGGGATTACGACGCGGTCAAAAAAATTTCAGAAGGAGCTGGAACCATATTTCATCTCGCTGGCGAACTTCCACCGCACGGCTGGACAAAAGGCGAGAGGGGAAGAATGTGGGATGTGATGGTGAACGGCACGGAAAATGTTATGAGAGCGGCACTTGAGAATTCTGCGGAAAAAGTCATTTACATCTCGAGTTCCGCTGTTTACGGAGTGCCGACACAGGATGAATTGCGTGAAGACGCTCCGAAAAATCCTCTCGACGAGTACGGCAAATCCAAGTTGCGAGCGGAGGAAATATGCGGCGAGTACATTGGCAAAGGTTTGGATGTAACAACAATTCGACCTATGACAATACTCGGAAAAGGTTTCGTAGGCATACTGAGATTGATGATGGAGTTCATTTATCAAGGGAAGAAGGTTTATTTGCTGAACGACGGGAGCAACAGGATACAACTGATACATGTTAGCGACGTTGTAAATGCCTGCATCTTGGCCGCGAATTCGAAAAAATCGAAGGGAGAGGTTTTCAACATAGCTTCGCACAATCCGCCGACCCTTAGGGAGCAGCTGGAAGATATGATAAAATATGCGGGTTCGAAGTCGAGGCTCACACCATTGCCAACAAGTCTCGTGAAATTTTTTCTGATGCTCGCGAAGAGCATGGGCATGCCAGCAGTTGGAAAGGAATTTTATTCTCTTGGCGACAAAACTTTTCTTTTGTCAACTGAGAAGGCGGAGAAACTACTTGGTTGGAAGCCGAGGTACACAAACATAGAATGCCTGAAAGAAGCTTACGACTGGTATAGGCGAAACAGAGAAGTTGCTAAGCCGATTCTAAGCCCGTTGATGAAAATTGCCTTCGCTCTGTCTTAAAAATTTATTTGCCGAATTTCAGACGCAGTATGTACTTCGCGCCTCGAATAATCTCCCTTATACTGGCGAAACCTCTTTTCGATTTTCCAGCTTTCCTTGGGTAGAATCTTATAGGAACTTCCTTTACTTTGAAGCTCTTTTTACCAGCCTTGTACAAAATTTCCATATTGATTTTGAAGCCGAGCGGACTCAGTTCTATTGAATTGTGAACATCTCTCTTTATTGCCGCAAATCCACTCAAACAATCTTTCATTTTGAGACCGAG
>CAYJUY010000026.1:0-6689 GCA_964373485.1 uncultured archaeon | reverse complement strand
TAAAGAAATTTTTTGCATGAAAGCATCAATTGCTTGCATTGCAGCTTTCGCTCCTGCACGAGTTCCCTTTGGGTGACCATGTATGCCGCCACTCACGAGAAGCCCTATGTCAGTTCCGAGTATGCCTAATATTTCAGGAATTATTCCAGGATGAACTCCGCCAGATGAAACAGGCAAAACAGGTTTTATGCCGCCCCAATCTTGATCGAGTGTGTGAATAGACTTTTTCGTTTTCTCCTCTTTCAAAACTTTTGCAGTTATTTCTCTTTCTATGTCGAGCACATCATGTTTTTTGCCTTCAAGTTTTCCTACAACAGTACCAACGTGAATTTGATCAACACCAATTATGCGCATTAGTTTTGCTAGAAAAAGCATTGTGATTCCATGTTTCGGATTTCTGTCAAATGCAGCATGCATCGCTCGATGTGCGTGAATTGCAAGATGATAATCCTGGCAAATGTCACGTACTGTTTGAACAGCTGCAGTTCCAATTGTGACAACATCGATCATTGCATACTCCCATCCTAAATCATGAAGCATCTTTGCTCTTCGTTCCATAATTTTTGTCTCGCCAGTTATATTTAGCAGCGCAGATTTTCTTTCACCAGTTTCTCTCTCAGCTTTGTCGCGCATTTTCGCAGAAAGTTTAATTCTTTCTTCAAATTTGTTAAATGAAGTTGATGTAAGATTTTCATCGTCCTTCAGCAAGTCAAATCCACCCATCCATGTTTCGTAACCGATTCTCGCGTGTTCTAACGCGCTCCATCCAATTTTTGGTTTTGGAACAGAACCAGTAATTGGCCGCTTCTTTATTTTCAACAATTTTCTTATACCTTCAATTCCAAACTGTGGGCCTTTAAAATTTTTCAAGTAAACAGGAGGAAGTGATACGTCCATAAGTCTCAAATTTTTCAGCGCCTTCATGCCGAAAATATTTCCTGCAATTCCACTTAGTAGCTGTGGCACATTTCCTTTTTCCCAAAGATTTATCGGATACGCAATTTTTACAAAATTTCCATCGATTTCAAAAGCAGTCGCCATCACTTTTTCAATTCTCGACGGGAGTTTGTGCAATGTTGTCCATGTTCCCGCAGAACTTTCTGAAGCAACTCTTCCTGCAGCCTCTTCAACAGAAATCCCTTTAGCAGGTTCGAATCTGAATAAACAAACTAAATCATTTTTCTTTGGCTTGTAATTCAAATCGACAAAATCTGTGTACCATTCTACTTTTTTCATAGCGACGACCTCAAGATTTTTTTGGGGGTGGAAATACCTTTCTCTGTTATGATTTTGCTAACTAGATTAAAATCAACTATGTCGAATGCCGGGTTCCTTATTTTAACGCCTTTTAGTTTTCTGTACACTTCTCTAGCTGGCCTCTCTTCAATTCTGAATTTTTTCCTTTTGTCGATTTTCAAGGAATTTCCCACAACATAAAGAGGTTTTTTGTATCTTTTCGCAGCAATCGCAATATTCAGAGTTCCAATTTTGTTTACAATGCCATAAGGCGGAGTTGTTCTGATGGCATCGGTACCGATGATGACTGCATCAACATTTTTCATGAAGAATCCAACAGCAGAGTCGGTAATTAGCGTCACAGGGATTTTTGCTGCAGCCAATTCTTTTACAGTTTTAATTCCTTGTTCAAGAGGCTCCGTTTCAGTTGCAATTACCGAAATTTTTTTCTTATGCTTGGTCCACCCGTGTTTAATGAAGGCAAGCGCCTCGCCCGAATGGCAGTGAGTCATAATTTTCCAGTTATTTTTTATTATTCTGTCGGAATATTTTCCAATTTTTTCCGAAGATTTTTCCAAATCGTGAATGAGTTTGTCGATTGCGGAAATTTTCTTTTTCTTCTTCACGATTTCTATGCAGTTGTGCAGCACCACGGCGGTCGGCCTCGCCTCCTCGAGGAAGTGCGCGGCAGCCTCGAACTTGAGACCGAAGCCGTGCCTCTTTGCGAAGTTTTTCAGAAATGTCAGGCCGTAGACCGCAATCTGGTTCGCGCCCTGCACCCTCACGCTTTTAATTTCGCTCACGGCTTTTTCGAGAGATACCATACAATAAGATTTGTTTTTCTTATAAAATGAACTCAAGCGAGCCCTTTAAATTTCTTAATGCGGTTCCTATTAACATGATAAAATTAATCGCCTTCGATTTGTGGAAAACTTTGGTGCACAAAGAAGCTTCGACCAAGAAAATGTTGGAGAAGACCGGCTCAAATATCCCGCATGAAAAATTTGTAAAGATTTTCGAAGAATCCGTTGAGACGGAAATGTGGAAATCTGAGTACGAGGCATATAAGAATTTATGCGGCAGGATGGACGTCGAGCTGACGGACTACAACATAGATCTGCTAAGAAAAATAAGGAGCGAGGCGGAAGACAATCTGAAAATTTACGATCATTCTGTCCCAATGGTCAAAAAACTTAGGGGCATGGGCTACAAAATAGGTGTAATCTCAAACAGCAGCGTCTTCGGAATCGAGAAGGTAAGGAAAAAGACCGACCTTTTGAATTATGTTGACTATCCGCTTTTTTCTTATGAGATTGGTCTTATAAAGCCAGATTTGAGGATATTTCAAGAGCTTCTTAGGAGGGCGGACTGTAAACCACAAGAAGCTGTAATGGTAGGAGACAACCCAACAGACGATGTTATCCCAGCTAGGAGTATAGGCATGAACGCGATACTTTTCAAAAGTTATGCACAACTTAAAAACGATTTCGGCTCGCTCTCAATATATCTAAAATGATGAATTCGTCTGCTTTCCTTTCTCGGGGTTCGCATAAATTAATCAGCTAGATTATTTTCTTCAGCTAGAAAATCACTCCAGAAGCCATTTTTCAACCACTCAAAAAGTTATACTTAAATAAACGTATAACCAATTAAGGTGTATGACGAGAAAGGAAGTAGAACTTTTGACGAGGATAGGCCCTAAAGGTCAGATTGTTTTAAGAAAAGAAGCTCGTACTGCGCTAAATATCAAACCAGGCTCTTTGGTCAGGCAGATAATTACACCGACTGAAGTCCGCATAAAGCCTGTGACTAGGATGGAAATTAAGCGCGAAATAGCGAGGGTAGAAAGAATTGCGAAGAGGCTAGGAAAGAATTGGCCTAAGGTGCTTACTTCTGTTGATTTGATTCGTGAAGAAAGAAGGTGATCCGAATATGAAGGTAATTGTTGATTCAAATGTTTTCGTAAGTATGTACTTTGAAAAAGAAAAATTCCATGAAAAGGCCAAAGAATTCCATGAAAAAATTTTATTGAAAGAAAACGAGCCAGTTTCATCAGTTCTTATGTTGCCGGAAATATGCGGCGGGATTTCTCGGAAAACAGGTAAAGATAAAGCGAAGGAGGTAAGGAGCGAAATTGAAAATTTGGTCAAAAGAGAAATCTTGAAGTTAGAAGAGATTAACTCAAGAAGAATGGGTTTAGCAAGCGATTCGGCAATTGAACTTCAAATAAGGGGAGCGGATTCTGTTTTCATTTCCCTATCTAGGGAGTTTAACCTGCCGCTATTCACGTTTGATGAAGAGCTCAAGAAAAAAATTAGAGGCAAAGTCAAGCTCTTTGAAATTTGATTTAAACGAATTTTAGGTAGGACAAACGAAGGATTAATTATGTTTCTTGATAGAATTGATGCTGGAAAGAAACTGGCAGATATGCTGTTCGACTACAAAGGGAAGGATGCGATGGTGCTTGCGATACCACGCGGAGGCGTGGTGGTCGCTGACAAGGTTGCGAGGAGAATCGGGGCCGATTTGGACTTGGTTATTCCGCGAAAGATCGGATCGCCGTCGGACCCGGAATTCGCAATCGGAGCTGTCGGACCCGACAGGTCATTTGTTTTGAACAAGGAAGTCGTGAAGGAGCTGGGCGTGACAAAAGACTATATTGAAAAGATTGTCAGGATCGAATCAATCGAGATAGACAGGAGGATGAAGAAATACAGGGGAAGTTTAAAATTTCCTGATGTGAAAGGAAGAATCGTAATTGTTGTTGACGATGGAATTGCGACAGGATATACAATGAAAGTGGTTGTAGATTTTTTGAAAAAGCTGAAACCGAAAAAAATTGTAGTAGCGGTTCCTGTAGCACCTCCCGAAGCTGTTGAGCAACTTGAGAAAGAAGTTGATGAACTTATTTGCATAGAGACCCCACCATTTTTTTACGCGATAGGTGCGCATTACAAAAATTTTCCACAAGTCAGCGACGAAGAAGTTATAAAAATTTTGAAGAAGTACAGGCCGCTGTAAATATTTATATGTCCCAAAATTTAATTTTTCTTTAATGGTAATAGTTGAAACCCTGTCAGATCTTGGTGTTTCCATAGTTTCTTTCTTGCCGAACATCGCGGTTGCGATTATTCTTTTGCTAATCGGTTGGCTGATAGGTTGGGTTGTTGTAAAAGTTTCTAGGAAAGTTCTCGAGTGGGTCAAGATTGACCATTACATAATGCACGAAGGAAAATCTCACTTCAGCCTCAAAAAGATTTTGCCAGTAGTTTTCTCTTGGTATGTTTACTTCATTTTCATCACAGCTGCCGTTGACGCGCTAGGCGTGCCAGCACTGACTCAGGCGATGGGAAACATACGGGATTTCATTCCTGGCCTTATCGGCGCGATACTGGTGATTATTGCTGGATACGCAATCGGCGAGTATGTGAGAAGGCACGTGGAGGACAGCAATGTGCATTACAGCGAGCTAATCGGAAAAGGACTGTTCTTCTTGATTCTCTACATCGCAGTCGCGACCGCGCTTCCGCTCGTGCAGATTGACGCGACATTAATCAACAACATACTTCTCGTAATCATCGGAGCCGTGGGAGCAGGAATGGCGATTGCGATTGGTCTTGGTTTGAAGGACGAGGTTGCGAGATTGGCAAAGAAATACGAAAGAAAGTTAATGAAGTAAAATTACTTAAACCCAGCTTGCTTTAATTAAATGATACAAGCAATTTTTGTGGGGTCGGCGCGATTCGAACGCGCATTAACCGGTATCATCAGAGCTCCATTCTCTACTGGAGCCGGTCTTTAGCCACCCCATCACGTGAACCGGATGTGTACTAACCAGGTTATACGACGACCCCTTTTTGTTTTAATATCTTGTTAATAGTTGATTCTACTAAAATATCAATTGTATTTATTTTAGGTATGTTTTCTTTGTCTAACATTACGGCGAATTCTGTACAAGCCAAAATTGCAGTTTCTGCTCCTTTCTTCAAATATTTCTTGCAGATTATTTGCAATTTTTGTTTTTTCTTTTTAATTCCCCTGTTGAAATCAAAAATTATTTTTGCAAATTCTTTTATTTCCTTTTCATTTGGACTTAATTTTTTGATGTTTTCAAATTTGTACAAATTTTGTTTTATTGTAAGTGGAGTTCCTGCAACAAAAACAGAATTTATGCCATTTTCAACAAGTGTTCTTTTCAATTCATGTCTTAAGTCGAGTATCGGTGTTTTGATTTCTTTTTACAATTCATCATAAAACAAATGAATTGTGTTGCACACCATTACTATAAAATCAACTCCAAATTTGTCCAGCTCTTTCAGGCCTTCTATATAGGGTTTCAATTCTTCGTCAGAGATTTTGTGACTAATTAACTCATGTGCAGGAATGCTGTTGATAATTATGTGAGGAAAATCTTTATTGTTTTTGATTAATTTCTTTTCCTGTAAACTTCTGATTAACTTGCTGTAAAATTCTCCTGTAGCTTCTGGTCCTATGCCGCCTAACACTCCAATTCTACAAGTGCCACCGATTGTTGTTTAGGGATTTTTCTAAGAAAGAATTACTTCTTTTGTCGGAGGCAATTTCTTTAATTACCATAATAATCACAATCAGCGATCCATTCGCGGCTCTTCGTAGTCCTCTTTGAGATACGGCTCGTTCTTGGCCCCGACTCCGCAGCAAACAGTTCCTTTCGGGTACAGCTTCCCACATATCTCGCATTTCAGCAGCTCTACCAAGTTAGCACCGTTTTCTTATTGCCCGCAATACTTAAATACGTATTATACAAACCCTGCAAATCATATAACGTTTGCCTATGTTTTGGATATACTCGAGAGAAATTTTCATTAAAAAACAACATAACGATTCACAGAAGAAAGTGAAGGATTTAAATCCTTTAAGAAATCTCTAAGAATTGAGACAGATGAGTTCTAAAGAAATGACTGGAAAAATAGAATACGATCCCGCACTTATTGAACAAATGTCGAGAAGTCTTTACCCTGTTTATTTAGATGGCTTCAGAGAATATGTAGCTAATGCGTGGGATGCAGACTCCGACAAAGCTTCAATAAAAATTTCGAAATTTGATATCGAAATAGAGGACTGGGGAACAGGAATCAACAATATGCATCAATTCTGGACAATTGGATCCCCACAGAAGGCAACTTTAGAGTATACCAAAATACACAGCAGACCTATGATAGGAGCGAAAGGAATAGGAAAGCTTTCTTACAGGAAGCTTGGAGATTTCGTGGAAGTTACTACACGAACAAAAACAAAATCATATTATTCAACTGCTGACTTTACTAAAGGCGAATATTTTGTACGTGAATATTACAAATTGAACGAGGCTCTAAATCATGAAGGAACAAAATTTAAAATTACTCGGCTCAGTCGTGAAAATATTGATGTGGATAATGTAATTAACTATTTGTCGAAAACAGTTTATGGTTTAA
>CAYJUY010000025.1:0-6801 GCA_964373485.1 uncultured archaeon | reverse complement strand
CCGATTATGCAGACCTGAGCTGCGCCCTCTTTCCTCAGGCTGAAACCAAAACGGGAGCCGGATTTTCTAGAAGCTTCCGCTTCAGCCTTCATTCTGGATAGTCTCTTCCTTAACTGCGCGATTAAATGATCAGTCCCTTTATGGTGAGGTGTTAGAGATATCAGCTCTCCCATTAACGCTATTTTCTCTTCACGACTTTTCGCGTTTGATAATTTCTTCTCGCAAATGTGCCATTCTACCGGAAGGTTAGTTGGCATCCTTCACCAGACTCCATAAGAAATATTTTCCCATTCTTTCCTTCTTAACCAAGCCTTCTTTTTCCATGTTTCTTAAATGATCTAAAACCACATCTACTCTGACTTTCGCCATTCGCGTTGAGAACCCCTTAATGGCAGTTTTGCTGCTGTCATCGTGGTTCCAGTTCGACCTGACGGCCAAACTTCTGTAGCCAGCACACCAAATTTTCACTGAAGCTTCAGGTTTCACAGTCCTATCATCTTCTTTTTCGTCTTCATCGCTACTATCTGTCGCTTCTGTATTTCATGGCTAAATGAAAGAAGCTCAATGCACTATGGATTGGCATGTAGCCCAGATCTGCTTTCATTTTTTTTAATCGAGCACACCCAGGAATAGAAAACAGGAATTTTACATTTAAAAGACTTACTGCGGTTTCATTTTCTTTAAATTCGCAAATCTCTTTTCAATGCTTTCAATTTTTTCATCAGAAGCATTTTTAAATTTCTTAAGTTCGACCAAATCATTTTCCAAATTTTGCATCTCTAATTGGTATTCTGACATGATTTTGGACGGATCAAAATTTTTAACAACTTCATCGGCGCTCACCCCGCTACCCAGCAAGGCGCCCCTACCGGAGTCCCCGTACCGAGGCTCCCCGTCCGAGTAAAGGTCCGGCCCCCCGAGGAACCTGAAGCCCCAGTAGAGCCTATTTAGTCCATCATAATTTTTAATTGAATATTCTCTGTCGGCATACACATCAGTGTCTTTTGGTATCCCAAACTGTTGAGCCATTTCTTTACTTACTTTGCCGCTATTCTCCATCCAATTTGTTGGAATGACTTTTGCGTTAGAAACATCGATTTCCTCTCCCTTCAGATCCCAGTCTGTGTAAACAACAGCATTTGCATTTTGCAGTTCGTATCCTTCTATTCTGTTATAGGGCTGCCAGTCAAGTATGCCGTCCCATATTGTATAATCTTCTAAAACTTCCTTTCCAAACCTGCTCAAAATATCTATCATTGCGTCCTTTGACACTTTCTTGGCTTGCACAAGAGGCTGTTCTCCTGCCAAAGAATAATAACCGTCTTTTATTCCTTCTTTGAGCCCTTTGTAAACTGAAACATTGTCATTAAGATACAGTTGATGAAATCCATCTTGTCGTGCCAATACAGGCATTTCGGTATTGTATTTTCCTAGATACTCTACTTTGGGTCTGACAAAGGAAGAGGTTCCTTCAAATTGGACAAGAAATTCTTTTGGTACAACTTCAAGCTTTTGTAGAGTCATCTCTAATCAAATTAAATAAAGAATCGTAAAGAATTTAAACCTTGTGAAAATACAGATTTTGTCTGTGATTTCTAATTCTATTTAACTTATTTTCGTAGAATAATTCCCGTGTCTGTTTCTTGATATTTCCGTATTTAAGATTCAAAAATTTTGGAATTTCTTTTTGAATTTTTCCATCTAGAGATTGTAGACTTTTTAAATTAAATTTTAGAATAGACTTCTGATTATTTCAAAAATAGCAAAAAACTTGAGCAGAAGAAGACATTAATTGATTGGATAAAATGAAGGCAAGCACTATGTGCCAGCATGTGGTCCGGGCTCCTCGCCAGGACCTACAAAATTAAGTGATTCGCAGACTTATTTCTTTGGGTTTTCGTCCGTCCACGCACCCACCACGCCGCCGCCGTACCTGAACAACGGCGCGCCCGCCCCCGCGTCGAGATCCCCGTCAACAGAGCCCCAGCCGGACCTGACGGCCGAGAGGTTATTTTCAAAATAAATGCTACCGAAATATCCTTTGCTTTTACTGTTCCTATCCTCCAGATCCTCGCTGGTCGGGATAGCTCCAGAAAATTCAGAGTAATATCCAGATTTCGTTGGGATGGAGGTCTGTAATGTCGGGCCCAAAGTCATTTTTGGAATCAGCTTTGTTTCTTCAGAGCCTTCTGCGCCAAGCGGCTTCCCGTCCCTCTCCAACAAAACACCTTCCTTAGATGTCGATATTTTAACGAAGTCGGCTCCTATCGCCCTGCTCACATCATAACTGTTCCCGGCTCTCCTTATCACCTCTCCGGTGAAGACCCAGTACGGATACAGCACGTTTTCCTTGTAATCCTTGGTGTCCTTGGAGTAGAAAGCTTGGAGATTTTCCTTCAGGCTGCCGTGCCTGATCTTCATGCCGGTTCTCTCCGACAACTTGCTGTTCAGATGCAGCTGCTCGTACAGGTTCAGGCTCTTTACCACACTTTCCTTGTCCACAAAATTCACACCGCCGAAGGAGAAGCTCCTCGATGACTTCAGGGGCTGATTGCCCACATAGGATTCGCCTACCTTCGTGAACCTGGGGAGCTCAATCTGCTCCGCCAGTGCGTTGATCATCTCCTGCTTATCGGAGTACAACATTTTCTGGGACATTGTCATCAAAGATATCTACAAGCGTCAAGTATTTAAATGGAATGAGATGTCCGATTCGGAAAACTGCACACACGAAAAGTTTATAGGGAATTTTGCGTGTAGTGCTTAGATGGGAAATCAAAGATCGATTAGAATATTGTTCGGACCCTACGCAAAGGAACTCCAGTTTTCTGAAAGAACTATTGTCAGAGCTGTGAGCATATTGGAACAGCTAAAGGGAGGGCCGGCAGAAGACGATTTCTCGAGGGCGCGTCCCAAAACCCTGGCTGCAGCCATATTGTACATAGCGGGCTGTTTGGAAATGGACAAAAGAACGCAAGAAGAGGTTTCTGAGGTGTGCGGGATTAATCCAGTTTCTTTAAGGAGAGTTTATAAGAAATTTGTGGGGTATTTGGAAGGCAACCAAGATAACTAGCTACTGCTCCTCGTCCTTATTTCCCTTTCCAGCAGTTGTTGAACCTTTTCCGTGTTGCGCGAGCGCGCTCCTCATCGAGTTCACCCTGTGCTGCACGAGCCTGTGTATCTCGTCAGGATTGCCCACGTGCCTCATCTCCACCCCAATCTCGCCGAACCCAACAACTTCTACAGTCCCGTAGTTGAAAATTCTGCCGAAAATACCCTTCGTGACTTTCACGCTTGCAACGCTCTGATAAGGTATAGAATATCTCCTCTTCCACAAAATTCCCTCGACTTTCACGACCTCGCTGTTGGAAACCACATAATACCTCACCATGCCCTCCAAAAACGGCTCTTCAAAAAGAAAGGCGATGACAGCAGCAAATCCCAAATAGACAAGCGTGTTCAACATCTGGTCTATGCTGGCCGGGATTATGTTGAAAGCGATTTTGAACCTTGTCACAATCAATATAGCGAGAATAATTACGCCAACAGCTATCAGATAGTTCCCGATGTACGCGCGCGGCGACGCCTTGTAGATCACGCCTTTCTCAGGAATCTTCATGAAATAGATTATGCTTTCAAGAGAAATATTTGCTACGCTGGAAATTTTTGAAAAATTGGGAAAAATAAATCAAAAAATTTTGCCAAGCAAGAAGTTATTACTTCTCTTCTTTGCTGTATTCCTCGTCAGAAGGCTGCTCGTCTTCAGGCGACTCGTCGCCCTCGTCCTCGTCGCCGGCGCCTTCCTCGGCCACAGCGACCTCCTTCTCGGTCACTTCGCTGGATTCCTCCGCACTCGCTTCAGAACTCTCGGATGCAGTTGAAGCTACAGTCGCGCCAGCTTTCTCGCCGATTGCGAACCTGTCTCTGACGTCTGTTATTTTGATCTTGGTCTTCTCGCCCTGCTTGGCGCCGTTGACGAACACCACGAAGTTGTTGACTCGTGCTATCCCGTCGCCCCGCGAACCAGTCTCGGTTATCTCGACATCGTACTCCTCGCCGACCTTGACCGGCTTAGGCTCGTCACGGAATCCGCCCCTATCGCGTCCGAAACCTCGTCCGCCACCGAAGCGTCTCCCACCAAATCCACCCCGTTCAAATCTCATTTTTCATATCCTCCTTTTAGTTTTTAATTTTGCTTTTACTCGAAAAGTCAGGAAAAGTCTTTTTCAGTCCAATCCCCTTTTGAGTTGAATATATTCTCGAAAATGAGGTATTTAAGCATATGCGGTATACCCTTGCAACCGAAATCGATAATATATATAAACTTTAAATTTATGGTAATGAAAAAAGACCCTGAGGGTTCGATCATGAGAATCGTAAAAATCAAGGGTTTGCAGAAGCGAGTCGGAATGCTTTTCGGCAAGAAGACCAGCTTCGGACTGACGTCCTTGGCACTTTTGACCAAATCTTTTCCTCTCGTATGGCTCGTCGGCGACGCTCTGCTTTCCATCAAGCTGTACAAGAAGCAGAACAAACAGGAACACGCGCTCAGGTGGGCGCGCCTCGGGGTAGGCGTGACTTGGTTCTTGGGAATCCTCAATCCGCTTATCGCGGGATTTTTGCTAGTCACGGACGGAGTCTACTCGATTGCGAGATATCGTTATTATCACATCACGAAAAACTTCATCGAAGACGTGCCAAGGCTCGTGAGAGTTGGTGTCGGCTTCGCAATGATGGCTGCTCTTCCCGTGACTCTGCCTGCGTTAATTTAAATCTCACTTACTTAATTGTTCGTCTAAAAAATCTCTTAGAGCCTTATCTTGAGACAAATGGAAACCATAATCCAAAATTAAACCTTCTGGGTCTATGATGAATTCGTACGGCGTGCCGTAACCGGCTAAGGGATTTTTTGGTTTGTATATTTTAAACGTTTCAGAGTAGGAATTAGGCCCTCCCTTATCCCATGCTATTTTGTGTTTTAGTTTGAATTGGTAAATACCATTAGCGTCTAGGAATCCCGCCTTCTCGCCACCTGCTTCTCTTAATGCGGTCAAGACAAGAGGAGTCAGCTTACCGTACTTCAAAAACTGCTCAAAGTTCTCTCGCGTGTTCACTTCGTATTCTTCAAACCTTACTGCGAGTCCCATAACTTCAAGTCCTCTTGGCCCGTACAACCTATGGAGCTCCTCTACATTAGGCAGGGATGCTCCAAAACATCCGGGGCAATTAACTTGAAACATGTGAAGAAATACGTACTTCCCTTTCAGCTCTTTTAGAGTTGTAGGCGTTCCTTGCAACCAACCGTCAACAATTAATTCAGGAGCTGGTTTTCCAGTATCAACCATAAACTTAAAACAACTTTAACAGATTTAAATTCTTCAAGCGCTGCGGGTGGGATTTGAACCCACATGGGCTTGCGCCCGCCGGTTTTCGAGATTCACCTGGTTTTGCGAACCATCCGGTGCACTACCGGGTTATGCGACCGCAGCATTCTAATTCAAAATAACTCTGCAATAGGTTAAATCTACTTCGGGACTAAAGAAGCCTTTTTCACAACTATGTACCCGCTCGAAGTTTTGTTGTCCCAAACTTTTTCAAATTCTTCAATCAAAATTTTTTTCGTGAAGGTTGGGCAATTAGTTACGAACGTTTCTGCCTCCCCGCCCTCGAACTGTACATTGAACGGTAACTTCCTCGCGAGCATTCTCAGTTCTTCGACGGCAATTGCATTCAATCTTTTCCCGAGCCAACTTTTGTCCATGCCGCCTGTTGAAACAGAAGTTATAATTATTTCCAGACCAGAATTAACTTCTTCGCGAAGTAAATCATAGGCGTCTTTTCCCCAGAGTGGCGCGACATTACTTAGACCCATACTTTTACATATCGCATCGATTCTAGATCTTTGGTAAATGCTTGAAACAGCTCCTGAAAGCACGCCGTCAATCTGTCCTTTCAAACCAGAAAGAACTCCCGCCAAATCTTCGAGTTCCCTCTCTTTTTCTCCGCTGCTGTCCTTCCAAATTTGTTTAATTCCCATCGCTTCTGCCTGAAGTTTTGTTAACTCGATGCAGGGATAGTGGAACATGTAAGAATCGCTTTTTTTCGGCGCAATTGTTACAAGATATGCAACTTCGTGACCCTTCTTTTTCGCTTCCATTATTGCGTAAGTAGAGTCCTTCCCTCCAGAGTAAAGTGCGGCAAGTCTCACGCATTTTATATTCTTTTAAATCAGTTAAAACTAACTATGGTGGTTTATCAGCGAACCATTGGTATTCGCACAAAAGGTTACTACGATTTTATAAAAATCACAGACAAAGTCGCGAAATTAGTTGAAGACTCAAAAGAAAAATTTGTGGAAAAGCTAACACAAGAAGGAAAAAGCAAAGGAGAGGCACAAAAAATTGCTGATAGATTAATAGGAGTTACATGGGATACTTCTCATATAAACATGATAAGAAGACAAGGATATGATAAAAATAGAGTTGTTCAAGAAATAAAAGAAGTTGCACCTCTAGTAAAGCATGTTCATTTCAATGATAATTTTGGGACAACTCATACAGATTTACCTCCTGGAATGGGAGATATTCCTATGAGTGCAGTGATGCAAGAACTTGAAGATGCAAAATTCAAGGGCAAAAAAATATTTGAAGGAGGGAATTTTGTCCAGCATTTCCAATCAACACCTGTTCCATATATACTTGAACATAGTGGAAGTCCCTTATATTCAATTGGAGGAACACCTGGCTGGAATCAATTAGGAGGACTTGGAAATTATTACATGGGACACGGTCCAATTAATCC
>CAYJUY010000024.1:0-6826 GCA_964373485.1 uncultured archaeon | reverse complement strand
TGAAAAACTAATTCAGTCAATGCGAGAAGAGTTCGAGTATTTCTATCCTGTTGATGTCAGGCTCTCTGCAAAAGAGCTCATACCAAATCATTTGACTTACTACATTTTCCACCACACAGCAATTTGGGACAGCCCGACAATGTGGCCGCGGGGCATAGCAGTGAATGGTTTTGTCACGCTTAGCGACCAGAAAATGGCGAAAAGATTTGGGAATGTGATAAGATTGCGTGAGTTGGTCGAGAAATATGGGGCCGATGTCACGAGAGCCAATCTTGTCGGATCAAACGAGAACATGGACGATGCCGACTGGAGAGACGAAAATATCTATGCCTTTACGTCTAGAATAAAGTTTGTTCAAGATTTAATCGGAGAGACGAAAGACGCCAGAAGAAACACGCATCAAAGCATCGACAAATTCATTCTTAGCAGATTCCAGAAAATTGTGGAAGAAACAACTGACGCATGCGAATTAACGAAATTCAGGTCCGCCCTGCAGTCTGCTTTCTTTGACGCAACTAACGAATTAAAATGGTACATAGAAAGATGCAACGGAGTAAAAAATTGCAATGGGAAAATTTTGAAAGAAGTAATGTCCATTTTGGTAAGATTGATTTCGCCATTCATGCCACACATTGCAGAAGAATTTTGGGAGAGTATAGGGAATAGGGAATTTGTTTCCATTTCAAGTTGGCCTAGGTCGAACAAAAAGTTTGTTGACGAAAAAAGCGAACTTGGTGAGAGTTTTATAAAAAAAATCTTGGAGGACGTTCGTGAGATTCAAAAAATCTCCGGGATGAAACCGAAGAAGGTGGTAATTATAATTTCGCCGCAGTGGAAGTTCGATTTGTTCAAGCTGGTTCTAAAGAACAGGGGAAAAGATTTGAAGGAGATTCTCGAGCAAGCGGGGAAAAAGAACGAGGAAGTTGTAAAATACACTCGCTATTTGCAGAAAAAAATAAACGAGCTTCCAGAAAAAATTTTGGAGAGACAGGAACAGTTCAATATTTTAGGGGAGGCAAAATATTATTTGGAGAAACAACTTTCTGCGAGCATATCGATTGAGGATGCGGATAAATCGAAAATTGAAAAGGCAAAAAATGCAGATGTGTTGAAACCCGCTATACTTCTCACGTGATTGGTATGGTTTCTATGTAGGCCCCAATAATTACTAGAACGACTGAGAGGACCATCAATACCGCCATATCCCCAACAACCAGTCCGAAATCCTTAGAACCCCGTTTTGAGATTGCAACGGATATTATTCCACCTGCTATGCCGGCCACGAAATAAGCAGCTATTTCGAAGACACCGTGAGGAAGGAATGTGACCAATGCATCTGTTACACCAGAACTCTTGGTGACTATTCCTATCGCAGCAGCCAGAACCGAGGCGTTCCAAGCAAGTATGAATATCGCGCCAATTCCGAAAAGTATGGCGAACACAAAGGCGACCCCCATGACAACTAAATTATTTTGAACTATTTTTCCGAAAGTTTCTCCAAAAGTGGCGCCGCCAAGTATGAGGTTTATCTTACCTATCTGGCTTATCTGGTCGTTGAAGAGCTCTATCACGAAATTCTGGGGCAAAAAAACGAATACAAGAGACAATGCAATCACCATGCCTGCGAAGAACGCGGAATAAATTACGAAAGTCTCGCTCTGCCTGGAGAAGGCGCCAATCGGATTAATTCTCTGAACGAAGCTCACCTTCTCGATTTCGGTCTCCTCGCGCGCTTCCTCGTATCTGAGGAGGTTGAACATGAAAGGGGCGGAGATTATTGTTATAAGAAACACGGTGAGTATTCCGAGATATTGGGGAAACACAAGGTAAGCAACACCGAGCGAAACGAGCGAAATTATTGCACCGAAAATCACCATATGCCAGGGGTTCTTGATGGCGTCACGAATGGATATTACAGTCTCGAGCACCATGTTCTCTCTTAATTTATTAGCATGTCTCATTATAAAATCTGAGTATGAAGAAATGGATTGGAATATTGCTGATAGGAATTATGTTCCTCTCGTCCATAGCTTTCGCGGTCGTGCAGTCTTTATTCTCCGGCCAACCCCCGCAACAAGAGCAAACAAATCAAAATCAGGCTGGGCTACCTTCGCAGCTGATAATCGATTACAGGATGTCGCCTGCACAGTTCCAAGAAGCTATCTCAAGAGGATTCACGGTCGCGACATACAAGTATGACAAGAATTGCATCGCATGCGTGGACGAGCGCGGCTTCATTGAGCAACTCGTGCTTTCAAAAGATTTCCAGAACCAAATAATTCTCGAGGAGATTGAGAAAAATGGAGAATCGGAGTTGGAGGTCGCAAGTTTTTTTGGAAAAAAGAAATTGGAAAATATTGACGCGAACTCGACCATAAAAGTATTCTGCGAGCTGGTTGCGAACCCGCCGCTTGGTTGCGTGGTGAGCTAGTCTCGGCGCTAATTTTAATACAACCGCGGACAAAATCATATTATGCCAGTCCAAACCATTGACAGGGTTCCGACAGGCGTACCGGGCTTTGACAAGCTGGTCGAGGGCGGCCTAGTCAGGGGCTCCACATATCTGATAGCCGGCCAGACTGGGACAGGGAAGTCGATATTCTCGATGCAATACCTTCTGGAGGGTCTGAAGAGGGGCGAGACGTGCGTCTACATGTCGCTCGAGCAGAAGACTGACGAGATAATCCAGGACATGGCGAAGTTCGAATGGGGCTTGTCTTTGAAGAAATACTATGACGCAGGCAAGCTTTTGATCGCCTCTGCGGAGCCGACGAGCGTGAAGGACCTGCAGGAGGCCTCGCTTGCCCACATAAGCAGGGTGAAGGCGAAGAGGTTCGTGCTGGACAGCCTCACGGTCGCGGCGCTCGGCTGGAAGATTTCCTCCATGGATGTGGGAAAGGTGAGGAGCGAGATATTCAGCTTCATGAGGGCTATAGAGAACACTGGCGTGACGAGCATCCTGATATCCGAAATCCCGGAAGGCGACATCAAGAGGGTGAGCATGTTCGGTTTCGAGGAGTTCGTAGTAGACGGCGTTGTTGTTTTGCACTATCTGGATTATGCGGCTGGCGGCACTCCAAGAAGTTTGATGATAAGAAAGATGAGAAGAACGGACCACGGAACAGATATATACCCATTCGAGATTAGTAAGAGCGGCGTGTCTGTCAAGAAGAACTAAGCCCTTACCTGCTTTTTGTAGAGTGATGGGAAGTCTTTTTTAAGTGCTTCCGCTCTGTCAACAATGAACTGACAATAAGGACTTCCCATCGCGAGGCATTTTGTTTCTACGCACTCGACGTCCTCCTTGAATATCACAGAGGCTCCACCTGCCAGAAAACCCCTCGCCAGATGATCTACCGGTTCCTTGGATTTTCCGTATGTAATCGCGACATTTGAGTTCTCTATGTTGAAAACGGCTCTAGCGTCCTCGTCCCTTTCGGTGACAACTCTCATCACACCCCAGCCAGCTAGCTCTGTCAAGTTAATTAGCAGATCCTCCAACTTCGTACCTTTGATGCCCAGCCTCTTCTCGTAGTGTGTAGACATCTCCTTTGCAGCTTTTACAGAAGCGTTGTAGACGAGCCTACCCTGATCTTTGTTCGCTTTATATACCTGTACCAGGACTTCTGCCGGGACTAGGAGGATGCTGCGCTCCAATAGTTTTATCGATCCCTTTTCTATTTGGAACTGTCTACCAAGAAGCAATTTGGTTGCAAACTCGAACATCGGAACCTATAATTAATTATCATCGTCCCGTCTGTTAAATGTATCGGCTAACGTTTTCTTTACCAAGACTGTTTGTCATAATATCATCAAATTCTCGGCCCAGAATGTTTTGGCAATAGCTGAATGAGACCTTAAGCCTCTCCTTCAACATTCTCTTTGCAGTTGGTGTGAAACCTGGTTGGGTCTTTAGGACATCAACTATTCTCCCCAGATACCATCTAGCCACAATTTTGTCATCATATGGTTTATTTTCACTCTCGAAGCGCTTTCTCCAAAGAGCCTCAGTTCTCTTAATTCCCATCTCTCCTCCTCCGTCAAGTTTGTCAGCATCGTACAATATTTTAGCCTCGACAGTTTCTGGTACCACGTAGTTTCCGCCGCTCCTCGAGCTTGTCTCTATGGCGTCTGCCACAAGTTCAATTTCTTTCTCGGAATAACCAAACTCTATAAGCTTGTCTTTCGCAAGATTGGCAGATCTGATTGCGTGGTCCGATTCTCTTTTCTCATCGTTCGGTCTGATTATGTCGTGAAAAAGTATAGCCGCTCCCAGGACTTCCAAATTAGCTTTCTCTTCTAGGCCTATCTGCATACCTATATCGTAAACGCGCATTATATGATCCGCACCATGTGCTGGGTCTTGTATGCCGGAGTCTTTTATGTAAGCGAGCGCATAGCCCTTCACGTTTTCTAATCTTTTACTCGTGTACATTACGTAATCAACTTCCAAAATTTCTTTGTCTACCCGAAAATTCATTTAGCACATTTTCCAAATCTTCTGTCTCAATTTCTGGAAACAACTTTTTAAGGAAGAACATCTCAGAATATTTAATCTGCAGGGGTAATATATCAGACACTCTCTTCTCCCCGCCAGTTCTTATGAATATGTCTATATTCTCCTTCACATCTAAAAATTGTTTTATAGATTTTGGTTGAGGATTCAAATGAACAGCTTTCTTCAAAGATCTAATTATTTCTTTCTCACCACTATAACCTATCAACACATAAAATTTCTTTGCTTCATTAATCTTAGTTCTTTGTTCTAAATCGTCAACCGCTCTAATATAGGTTTCGGGAAATCCATGTTTCACTTCAGGCCTTTTGATATATCTTAGTTCCCCTGCAAACTTCACTTTAATTTTGTTTACATCGAAAAACCCGTCATGAGTCCATCTTTTGTATTGTTCGGTTTGGGCTCTGTATATAGGATCTAGTTCTTGGGCACTTCGATTTAAAATATTGTCGTAAGACAGGCCGTAAACCGTAAAAGATGAGACGTCATTTCTTGACAAGAAAAATTTCATTGACATATCAACTTTTTCCGCAGCCTTTTGGTACATTTCAGAATAAGTCAACTGATGTTTCTTAGCGTAACGCCTATTGCCATCGGGAATAAGAATTACATTCAGCCCCGATTCTTCATTTCTCATGATTATAAAATAGATTTTAAAGTTTAAGACAGCTTTTAATTAAGTTAAAACAAAATCTAATTATGGTTGAAATTTCGCCGACTTTGTCCATGACGATAAACTTCGCCGCCTTCGCCGCGTTCATCGCAATCGGCGGGATGCTACTGCATGTCGGCAGGTCCACAAACCCGCAGAAGAAGATTACTTTACCATGGATCAATCTCGCCTTAGGTACAGTTTTGATTGGGCTCAACTATCTGGTGCAGGCAGTTTTTGGCACCCAGATTTCTGCCAGCACCGAAATTGCACTCTCGTCCTACTTGCTTATTATCGGTGGTGCTGCTCTTTCTTTTACAAGCTTTCTGACGCTTTACATCGAAAGATCGAATGAAGTTAACGCGCTCAGGCAAAGGCACGAAGAGCTGCATTCAATAATGAAGAGGTTGCACAAAAAATTCTTGAGCAGAGAAATTCCAGAAGATGAGATGAAAAAAATTGACACCGACCTCGTTCGCCAGTTAGCTGAGATTGAAGTGAAGCTTGAAAAATTGAAAAAGAGAACTAAGAAAAAGTCTTCATCTGTTTAATTTCTTTCAAAAATCTTTCTACAACTCTCGGCAAATCCTTCTCTTCCACACTGAGAATCCTCGCTGCCTCTTTCAGAATTTTCTCCTTTCTGTTCAACTTTTCCCATTCCCTTTTATTTTGTAACATTGCAAGCCCACTCCAAATAATCTTTGTTCTTTACATTGACAGGTATTTCGATTATTTCAGGAACTTCACAAGAATGTTTGCTCTTGATTGTCGATACAATTTTTTTAACATTCTTTCTCGCCGTGATTATCGTAACAATCGTCTCGTTTTCTTTCACCAACTTGCCTTTCCACCAATATGAACTTTTTACTTTCTGCAATTTTATGCAAGCAGCCATTTTCTTTTTCAGCAAGATGTCTGCAATTTTTTCTGCTTCCCTCTCGGCTGGGTAAGTCGTTATTACTAGAGAAAGCATCATCCGACCTCTTTTCTCAATTTCTTCCAAGTTTCAAAAAGCTTTTTCACGGCTTTCGGAATCTCTTCCTCATCAACATTTAGTTTTTTCGCCACCTCCTGCAGAATTTTTTCTTTCTCACGCAAATATTCGACAGCAACATCGCCGGCTTTCAATTCGATTCTTACAAGCCCATCCGCAATCTTCTTGGTCTTGGTTATTTTAATCGGTCCGACATCACTTGTGTTGTGTCCAAGCGTCCCCCCGCATGCTTCAATGTCGAAATTTTGAATTTCAACAACACGAATTTCCTTTGACGGGACATAACCGCCTTGGTAGATTCTGAACCCGTAAGCTTGCTCCGCGTTTCCTCTCGGCATTTCGTGTTTCCTTATTGCCACTTTTTTCTCCACGATCTCATTCGCAAGTTTTTCTATCCTCTCGACCTCGTCGTCTGTTAATGCTTCAAAATGTGTTATGTCAAGCCTAGCCTTGTCCACATCCTTCTCTGCGCCCGCTTGATTCACATGGCTGCCGAGAACTTTCTTTGTCGCTCCGTTAACAATGTGGACCGCATCATGGTGCCGCATAAGTTTTTCTCTTCTCTCTTTGTCAACGACACATCTCACAATTCTCCCTGGCTTAATTGTGCCAAAAAGTCTGTGCACTATAACTTTTCCCACTTTGAAGACGTCTGTGACATTCA
>CAYJUY010000023.1:0-6901 GCA_964373485.1 uncultured archaeon | reverse complement strand
CTTTAAATCAGATCATAATCCGACTTTTGCTTTTCAGTCAATGGTTTCTTTTCTACCGTACAATCGACCTGCGTGAAGTTTCAGTTTATTTGAAATTAGAGACCAAAATTTAAACACTTGTCGGAACAAAATCATTTTTAAGCTTTCTTTTCAAATACTATGCTTATGCAAGGCAATCCTATGCGCGAAATCAGGATAGAAAAAGTTGCGCTCAACATCGGCTGCGGCGACGACAAATTAAAAATTGAGAAAGCGAAGAAGCTGCTTGAGATGCTGACTGGGTCGAAGGCAGTTATAACGAGGTCTAAGACGCGCAGCACTTTTGGCGTGACGAAAGGAAAGCCAATTGGTGTAAAAGTTACGCTGAGAAAGAAAGCTGCGGAAGATTTTCTGTCGAAATCGCTCGGCGCTGCAGAGAAAAAAATTCGCATGAGCCAGATTGACAATGACGGAAACCTGAACATCGGCGTGAGGGAGTACATCGATCTGCCTGGCGTGAAGTATTCACACGAGGTTGGCATGCTAGGTCTTGGAGTATCTGTCGCATTGGAGAGGCCGGGCTTCCGCGTGAAGAGGAGACGCATACAGCAAAGAATAATACCCAAGAAGCACAAATTAAATAGAGAGGAAGTCGCAAACTGGCTTTCGCAAAGGTATGGTGTCCAAATTGTACAATGACGAGGCAATGATTGAAATCACTTCGAAACTGTCTGGAATAATTCTGAGGAAAGCAGAGCTGGAAGGGAATTTCGACGGCGTTTATTCGATGGTATTCGAGAGGATGTACAACATCGAGTCAATCGAGGGCGACGAGTTTCTCTTCGTGCTCGGCGAGATTGGCGGCTAAATTTTCTTGGTGATGGTTCTGCCTAAGAAGCTTGGAAAAGCCACGAAAGTATGCAGGCGCTGCGGCAATCATCGCGGCGTGATCACAAGCTACGGATTGAACTATTGCAGGCGCTGCTTTCGCGAAGTTGCACCATCGGTTGGTTTCAAGAAGTACAGGTAAACCCTACATGATGAATTTCCTAGAATTATTTCAACACGGCCATTTCCATCGCATCCACCTTTGCGTCCCTTTCGGACTCGATGCCTGACGTGTCGTCCATTATTTTGCCGCTGTAATATTCAACCTTCCATTTGTTGATGGGAGGAATCTTCTTCGCCTCTATTCTCTGTCTTCCCCTTTCAAAAATTATTTTATTTTTAGAAATTAGTTGTGGAAACCACCCAAACTGTTTCGCAGCAATTCCAATTTTTTTCCACGATGGTATTTTTCCGTTAGATTCTTTCATAAAATAAAGAATGGCTAGGGGATATATAAAGTTTTAGAACCACCATGGGTGGTTGTAAGCATCAAATAATTATTTACAAAATGTTAATTTCCATTATGATTGAATTGGAAAAAACTTATTTGGCGAAGTTTCTTCCTTCCGGACTGAAGAATTGCAAATCGATAGAAATTATTGACGTGTATATACCAAAATCAAGTACACACCCAACGCTTAGAATTAGAAAAAATGGAGACGAATTTGAAATCACTAAAAAAGAACCTGTCAAAGGCAAAGATAGTTCTCGCCAACTTGAGCAAACTATTCCTCTTACAGAAGCAGAATTTAAAGAACTTATGAAATTGGACGGAAAAAAAGTTCGCAAAATTAGATTATTTTATGATTACAAAGGCAAAGTTGCAGAGATTGACATTTTTCAAGACGAATTGAAAGGTCTTGTTTTAGTTGATTTTGAATTCAAAAATTTAAAAGAAAAAGAATCTTTCAAGATGCCCGATTTTTGTCTTGCTGAAATTACGCAAGAACTGTTTACTGCAGGTGGAATCCTTTGCGGAAAATCTTACAAAGATATTGAGAAAGATTTGAAGAAATTTAATTACTCGAAGTTGTTTTTGAAGAAATTTAATTCTGTAAAACAAACTTAATTCATGGTCCTAGACCAAATAATTTTTGGGACAGCTCTAATAGGCTCAGCAGTTGCTGCCACATACGATTTGAAAACGACCGAAGTCCCGAACTGGGTTTTCTATGCGATGATGATTGTGGGAATTCCTGCGGTGATTCTGAAATTTTTCCTCGCCGGAAATTTTGACTCTTTCGCGATTTCCGGAATTACTGGCATCGGACTTTTTGGTTTTGGCTATTTGATGTACAGAATCGGACAATGGGGCGGCGCCGATATGGTTCTCCTCGCGCTGATCGGATTTTTAATTCCTTCAGCGGATTTGGCATTCGCGACAGGTCTCGCATTTCCATTCGGTCTCAGCTTTCTCTTCAACGTTTTCATAATCGGCGCGATTTACATGATAATTTACGCAATAATTTTTGCTGCACACAATCGAGAAATTGTAAGCAAATTCAAAATAGGAATCAAAGCATCGTCAAAACTTTTGTTAATAATTTCATCTGCTATGGTAGTTCTATTTACAGCGCTCACTCTGTATCTTAATTCCTTGTTCGGAATCGGTTTCACATTATCTGATATGTTGCGCAGTGTCATCTTGCCGTTGGCTCTTGTTATTTCTTTCTTCCTTGTTTACAAGTTTGCAAAAACCGTTGAAAATTTTGGCTTCAAGAAAAAAATTCCTGCATCGAAATTGCGAGTCGGCGACATGCTCCTCGAGGAAAGGAAGCTCGTGGGAATTACGCAGCAGCAATTGAACAAAATCAAAAAATCTGGAAAGAAATTCGTTTGGATCAAGGAAGGAGTTAGGTTCGCTCCGGCATTTCCAATTGCGCTTTTGTTCACAATTTTTGTTGGCGATGCGATAATGCTGATTAGATTTTTCTTTTAGAAGTTTTGGACAATATTTTTTGTAACTTTTTCATGTCACTAAATTGCCTCTCTATATCTACCTCAACAACTGCCACACCCTTGTAATATTTTGCGATGACAGGCATGATTTTGAAAAAATCAATCTCGCCGTCCCCTATGCTAACATCCTTCCCGTCTTCATCCGCATCTGCTATGTGCATGTGTCCTATGAATTTTGCATATTTTTTGAACAAAACTTCCAGATCGTCGTAGAAATCTCTCCCATTTTTTCTGGATGCTGTGTAGAAGTGCGACGTATCGAAACAAATTTTTATTCCCTTCTTGAAAATTTTTTCTAGAAAAGGCAAGTCGTAATTTATTTCATTCTCGATGAACATTTTTCCCTCTACCCTTTCCAATATTTCTTTCGTGAGCTCGTTCACAAGGCTGCTGTGCACAACAATTACAGGTATGTTTGCGCGCTTTGCAAAATCTTTCGACTTTTCCAAAATCTCTACAAAAACTTCCGGCTTGGAGTGCGGCGTGTGCATCGAGTAGACTTCCAGCCTGCTTTCTCTTTTCGCATCCGCCAAAAATTTCAGATGCCTGTCTGTTAGAAATTCTTCCTTCATGTACAACTCGATTTTCTTGAAGCCATCATCTGCAATTCTTTGAAGTTCTCCGGGAAGCGGTGCTGTCTTTCCGATCAACTCGAGAGCCATAATCAATCCTTTTGCAAAACTTCTATCCCGTTCATGTAAGGCACCAGCGCTTTCGGAATTTTCACGCTGCCGTCTTTTTGCTGGAACTGCTCGAGTATCGCAACCATGATTCTACTCGTTGCGATTGCAGTATTGTTTACTGTATGAACTAACCCAATTGGCGGCTGTCCTTTCTTCTCCCTGTATTTTATGTTGAGCCTTCTCGACTGATAGTCAGTCACGTTCGAGCACGAACTTGCCTCGCGATATTTCCCATCAGCCATCCAAATCTCTATATCATCGGTTCTTGCCGCTTTCACACCAGTTTCTGCAGAGCAAAGCGTGATAACCCTGTGGTGTATTCCAAGCTGTTGGTATATTTCCTCTGCATTTCTCTGCAATTTCTCAAACCAATCCCACGAATCTTCTGGCTTGCAGAAAACAAACTGCTCGACTTTGTTGAACTGATGCATGCGGAAAAGCCCTTTCGTGTATTTCCCGTGTGCTCCAACCTCTTTCCTGAAGCAAGGACTTACTCCGGCAAAAACTGCGGGAAGATCTTGATTGTCAAGCACCTCGTCCTTAAACATCGCTGCAATCGAGTGCTCAGAAGTCGCAAGAAGGAACAAATTCTCTCCTTCGATTTTGTAAATTTGTTCGCGAAAATCTTCCATGTCTTCCGCGCCCATAGTCGCTTCAAGGTTTAGCATTAAAGGAGTTTCAACCGCAATAAAATCTTTTCTGCGCAAAAAATCCATCGCAAACTTTACAAGCGCCAAGTCAAGAAGCACAGCATCTCCCTTCAGATAGAAGAATGCGTGGCCCGATACTTTCGCGCCTCTTTCAACATCAATCATGTTCAGCCCCTGCAAAATTTCTAGATGGTCCTTCGGCTTGAAATCAAATTCCGGAGGCTTGCCAAATTTCTTGACTACTTTGTTGTCGCTCTCGTCCTTGCCATCGGGCACAGACTTGTCGAGCAGATTCGGAAGTCTTAGCAGAATCGATTTCATTTTCTCCTCAAGCTCAACATTCTTAGTCTCTAGCTCTTGGATTTTTTTTGGTATCTTTGTGGCTTCGCCCATCAACTTTTTTTCTGATTTGCCTTCCTTCTTGGCTTTTGCAATTTGTATGCTGACTTTGTTTCGTGAGGCCCTTAGTTCATTTAATTCTGTAACATTTTTTCTCCAAACCTTGTCTACTTCAACTAACTCATCGAACATTTTGAGAATTTCTGTATTCTTTCTTCTCGCAAGATTTTTTCTAACAGTTGCAGGATTTTCGCGTATTAGTTTAATGTCGAGCATTGTTATCTGCTAAAATTTAGTTACCGAAGGTTAAAATGTTTCCCTCTACAAATTAATTTAATGCCGCAACTGAAAAGGCACATAGGAACATTCGAAGCGGTTTTCTACGGTCTTGGAATTATCATCGGCGCTGGAATCTATGTGCTCATCGCGCCAGTTGCAGGCTTCGCTGGAAATGCTGTTTGGCTTTCGTTTTTGCTCGCTGCTGTCCTTGCAACATTCACAGGCTTGAGTTATGCAGAACTTGGTTCGATGTTTCCGAAAGCAGCTGCTGAATATGTTTACATTCGACATGCTTACAAAAATCATTTGTTCGCATTCATGCTAGGCTGGCTGATCATTTTTACGGGAATGATTTCGATTTCTGCAGTCAGCCTTGGTTTCACTGGCTACTTTGCCGATTTGTTCGGCGTGACCGAGGAGGCGTCGAAGAGCATCGTGCCCATGATATCGATCGGTCTTATCGCGCTGATGGGCTTCGTGAATTTTTTGGGAATCAAGGAAACTTCGAGGACGAACATTTTCATGACGTCTATAGTCATACTCGGTCTTCTCATAATCATCGCGCTTGGAGTTGGGAATTTCGGCAGCGTTGACTATTTCGAAATGCCGAAAGGATTGAATGGCGTGTTCGTTGCAGCATCACTGATATTTTTTGCATTTCTAGGTTTCGAGGAGATTGTGAATGTTGCAGAGGAAACGCGCCGACCGACAAGAGTCTTGCCGAAGGCAATAATTCTCGTAGTCGTCATATCAACTGTGCTGTACGTCTTGACTTCGATTTCCGTTGTTAGTCTTGAGGGCTGGCTAACTCTTGCAGAGTCGCGAGCACCATTAGCAGATGCTGCGTCGAATGTTCTTGGAAAAACAGGTGACTTGCTTCTGTCGGGGATTGCAATGTTTGCGACTGGCTCTACAGTGCTCGGCCTGATTCTTGTTACGTCAAGAATGATTTGGGGAATGGCGAAGGGAGGAGCTCTGCCGAAATTTTTGTCGCACATTCACAGAAGGAGCACGCCTGTTGCTGCGATATTGGCGGTCGCAGTTGCTTCTGCTGCATTCGTATTTCTCGGCGACATAGAACATATTGCAAGTGTGACTAGTGCTGGCTCTCTTATAATTTTTCTCAACGTTAATCTCGCTCTGATATGGATGCGCTACACGAAACCAGACTTCAACAGGCCGTTCAAGATCCCGCTGAACATAGGGAAGTATCCGTTCATTGCAGGTCTCGGCGTGTTCGTCAGCTTGTTAATGCTCTTTCAATTCGACTTGCGAATCCTTTGGACGAGTGCACTGGTTGTCGCAATTGGAACAATCGTATTTCTGATTTACAAGAGAAAGGATTACACGATATATCACGAAATTCGAAAATTGTTTGGCGAGATTAAAAAAGAAGCGGAAAGATGAAACATTTGGGGAAAAGTATTTCTTCAAATAAATTACACGTGTTGCAGAGAGAAATGGTTAAAAACAAACAAACTATTTTCAAAACAGAAGGAGAATGGAAAAATATACTCACGCCAGAACAATTCCGAGTCTGCAGGAAGAAAGGAACTGAATTACCATTCACTGGAAAGTATGTCAACTTAAAGGAGAAGGGAGTTTACAAATGCATATGTTGCGGAAATAAACTTTTTAGTTCGGGAGACAAGTTTAACTCTGGAACAGGTTGGCCGAGTTTCACGAAGCCGATCAAGGGAGAAAATGTAGGGAAACATGAAGATTTCAGTCTTTTCATACACAGGACAGAAGTTGTTTGCAGCAAATGCGGCGCGCATCTCGGTCATGTTTTCGAAGACGGGCCGGAGCCCACAGGCAAAAGATACTGCATTAATTCTGTCGCTCTAAAATTTGCGAAGAAATAATCGTAATTACTTCAACACAGCCATTTCAATTGCATCTATTTTCGCGTCTCTCTCGCTCTCTACTCCAGAAGTATCATCCATTATCCTACCGCTATAGTATTCCACTTTCCATCTCTTTTGTTTAGGAACTCTCCTGATTTCTATTCTCTGCCTACCTCTTTCCAAAATTATTTTGTTTTGGCTGAGAAATTGCGTGTACCATCCATATATTTCAGCACTTTTGGCTATTTCTTCCCAAGATGGAACTCTCCTCTTCCCG
>CAYJUY010000022.1:0-7281 GCA_964373485.1 uncultured archaeon | reverse complement strand
AGAATTCCGATAAACTTCTATGTAAAACGTTGGTTAGTTGTAAGCGCTGAGGAGGGGATTCGAACCCCCATGCCCTTTCGGGCGCTGGTTTGCTTGAAAATTTTCAAGACCAGTGCACTACCTGATTATGCGACCTCAGCATTGAAACCTGCAATAATACTAATTCAGTATTTTAAAAGATTAACTTTAGTCAATATTGTGCAGCACAAATTTTTTGTAAAGTGAAGTTTATTTCTTGTTTCGGGCTCATGAGTGATTGGAAACATATTCAGATTTTAATAATAGAACTTGTAATTTAATTGCTTACTCGTTCACAATTTCAAGTTTCCCATTTCTTGGGAGATTCAACTGCATCTTGTCGCGAAATTCTGTCACATATCCGCCTTCAAGACTTATAGTGTCGCCAATCTTCACTGCGTCAATCTTTTCTTCCCACAATGAAAGAGAAATCTGGCCAGTGTCATCCTCAAGTGTGATGTCCGCAACTGATCTTGGCCCGTATTTCGTGTTTACTTGCCGCCTCTCGCCCTTGTCAACGACTTTTGCAGTGAGAGCAATATTGTTTATCCCGCGCTTGATTTCGCTGATTTTCATACAAACCAATTATTTCATTTGATATTTAAGGCTTTTCAGATGTGCGACAGAATGAACTCGATTCTTTCCTGTACGCTCAGCGGAGGAACTTCTACAACATCATAATCAATCTCAAGATATGTCTTTTTGATCGATTCGTGGATTTTCGCGGCGGTTATCGGATCCTCTCTCCTCGCAGGGTCATTCTCGTAAACAGGAAGCATGTCCAAGAGGAAAATCCCGTGATACCTATTCTTGCTGGCTGCCTCTAAAACTTCTTTCGGCGTCTCTATTCCCTTTAGTTTGCAATATGCAATGTTGTCGACGATTCCTCTGTCAAGAAAAGCAATTGGCGCGTCTCTAATCAAAGACTCGAGCTCAAGTTGTTTTCTCGTGACTGCTATCTGAAAAAGATCGAATTTCTTCCACGGCAATATTTCTCCCCCTCTCTCCTGCTCCATCTCAATTATGAACCTTGCAGCCTCTGGCACTATGTGAAATCCTTTCTCCATCAGAGCTTGGGCTGTAGTCGTTTTTCCTGTCGCAGGCCCTCCTGTGAGAACATACTTCTTCGGCATTTTCATCTAATGATATGCTTGCGGCGCAATAATTTAACCGTTTGTTCTGATTATTCTGTCGGTCCTCACGGCAACTCCTTTCTTCCTTTTCGAAATTTCCTCGCTGTCCATTTTTGCAATTCCTATTGCGATGAGTTTTCCTTCCTCAGAAATCATCGCAACATTCTCGCCCGCGACAAATTCATCTGAATTAACTACACCACCAACGTAAAGGGGCGCCCCTTTGATTATCGTAGGAATTGCAGAATTTCTCATGTAAATTTTCTCTGCATGCTGTATTGCATCTTCAATCGGCATCAGAATCTTCCTGAACCTTTCCTCGTCGCTTTTTGCGAGCTCAAAAAAATCTTTAATCTCGACCAGAGAGTGCGAGTTCTCTTCATCAAATTGTCCCGCTTTCACTCTTCTAAGTTCAGCCATGTGTGCACCTGTGCCGAGTCTCTGCCCAATGTCGTGGCAAAGTTTTCTGATGTAAGTTCCAGCTTCTGTTCTTGTGCGGAACAAAACATCTTTCTCTTCGATTTCGGTAATGTCGAAAGAAAAAATCTCGCGTTCTCTTTCATGCCGTGCGACTGCAGATTTTTTAGGTGGTGTTTGTTTAATTTTTCCGACAAAACTTTTTACAACTTTTTCTAAACTTTCTCGTGAAACTTCTTTATGCAAATGCATTACTCCGACATACTCCTTGTCAATTCCTGCAAATAATGGCATTGCTTTCACAGAATTTCCAAGAAGGACAGGGAGAACTCCAGTTGCAGAGGGATTTCCTCAATTTATTCTAAGGTCCCAATGTGGCCAACCTTTGTTAATTTGAATATTTCACGGAGCCAACCCGACACTTGGTGTGACGTAGGTCCAGCATGTTTGTCCACAATTACTAAAGAGCTTCTTAGCAATTGTTCTAATTTAATGTTCTCAGTTTGCACTCTTTAATCACCTCCTTTGACCATTTAAGCTGTAAATCATCTTCTTTCAACATTATACCAATAAATGTCAACCAATTTTCAAGAGTTCTAATAACTTCCAAAAGATTTTCGCCCTCTATCGAAAGGTTTGTGACATATCTTCCTCCAATTTTTCGGATTTCAACAAATTCCTTATTCCTTATTCGTAATGTTACTTTTGCAGATTTGTAATGACCATCTCCGAAAATTAAGAAAAGAGATTTAAGTAAATTTTCTGAAAGTACGATTTTTTCAGGAAATCTTACAGCAGTTCTTCTGAATTTTGAAATTTCGAATTCTTTTTCGTCCCTTTTGATATAAAAATCCCTGCTTAACAATTTTGATGAGTCAAATGAAATTTCATCTTCAGACATACGAACCATTAATTTTGATCTAGCTAATAAACTTAACCTGAGTTTATAAGCTGAGCAATAAAGTCGCGGATTTCAGTCCGCGCGTGAATTGCGAAAACTGAGATGCCCGAATCGCAAAAAAACCACTGTACATTTGTAAGCCCACCTAATTGAAACTTTTTCGGGAAACCATAAGTTTTAACCCACGGAAGACGTCATCATTCCTTCTCCTTAAATTTTGCTTCCTTCTTTTTTATAATAGTATTCTCTGCTGTTTTTATTTCCTTCTTCTCGCGAGCCTTCAATTGCGCAGCAGACGGTTTCTTCAGCCCGAACTTTTTGATTAAATTGCTCTTTTGCAATGCGTCAATGATTTGCTCGTCAGTCGCATCTGGCGTAATTTCAATCCTGTACTGCGTTGGCTCTAAGTGCATTATGTTCGCATTTCTCCTTTTCACGCCAGTCAAAATTTTCGGTCCGCTCACAAGAGCGAAACTTTTATTCACATTTTTCAGGACGACGCAATATCCGCCAGACTCGCGTCCGGCGACCTTCATGCAGACTCTTCCTGTCTCGAGCGACGCCATGCGAATCACTTAGCGCTCCTGAATAATCTAACCCCAAGAATTAAAAATATTGCTCCCAAAACAAATGAAAAGATAGCTGTCCAAATCCAACCAATTGCGTAGTTCAAATACCCCTCTTGAGAGAAACCGTTTGCCTCTATGAAAAGGAAACCCCAAACCCCACTAGCTATAGACGAAATTCCAGAGATGATTAATATGTAGCTTATTAGTTTTCTGTTGCTCTTGTCATTGAGCCATTGTATTATGTCTTGCAAATGATTTTCAACTCGCTACAACTTGAACTGAATTTTGGCATTTAAATATTTCTCGCTCTGGTCCTAATCGCTTCGCGACTGCAGGAAGCGCACATGTTCCCGCCGAACTTTCTGCTGATTCTTTTCTGAGATGCTGGGGTATTTGCAAGCTCCGCCGCATCGTCTCTCCTCATCCCGTGGAGCAGCGAGCCGCAAACCGAGCATGTCGGCGCAGAAGTTTTATTCTTCTTCCAGTGCATGACATTTCTTCCGCCGGGAGTCCTGACTTTCTTGCGCTTCATCAGATGTCACTTCCCATAATTTTCCTCATGACCGCGCCGACGGCGAAGGCGGCAAAGACGTACCACCAGAACCATTCGAGGCTCGTCCAACCGACGAATGGAATCGTGAAAGGCAGTTCTACAGCAGCCACCCCGGAATATCTGAAGCTGAGCCAGGGGAAGAAAAAAATCACGATAACTATCGACACCGCCATTATTTTCATCGTGTGCCGCATGTACTGGCTGTTCGTCTTCATCAGCTCGCTGAGATATTTGTTCTGCTCCTCCTTGCTCCCGGATTTTTGGGCCACGTTGAGTTTTTCCTTTATTTCCTCCATCTGCTCCTTGATCTGCATCATCATTTTCCTGTTGACAAAAAGCCTGCTGATTCCCATTATCAGGGCGGTGAGAATTATCGACATTATCAGAATTGTAACGTAAGGCGGAAATATTGTTAGAGGCGCGAACAGAGGATCGACGAAAGCTCCAATCGGCTGGAGAATTGCCTCAAGTCCTTGCGCTTCTGCCATGTCTACTCACCAAGTACTTTCCTCACGAAGGGATGCGCTCCCTCCAGATTTTGGTTTCTAAGTTCCTCATAGTAATTGTATATTATCATGACTGTAAGAAGTATTCCCGTGCCGGTTCCTATCGCGCCAATCGTGTCAGCTAATGAGGCGAGCAGCCCGACAAACAATCCGCCGAGGAAAGCGAGATGCGGAATGTACCTGCCCAGCACAGACTCGATTATTCTCGGGTCGCGCCTGTATCCTGGAATCTGCATGCCGACGCTCTCGATTTGCCGCGCTACCGATTTCGAATCCATTCCTGCGGTGTTCATCCAGAATATTGAAAATATGACTGAGCCGACGACGAGGAACAAAGTGTAAGTGAGAATTCGCAGCAGCTCTGTCTCGACAAAAATTCCCGTTATCAAATCGCCAAGCACTCCGCCTCCCACATTCCCCAGGCCTGGAGACGAGAGGGAGTAAAGCGCGCCGCTCACTGGCGTTCCGTTCGGATTAGTGCAGCCGAGAAAGCCGCATGAAAATCCCGTCTCAGGATCTACGGTCACGCCAAAGCTTGCCATCAGCTGCAAGTTTGCGAGCAAAGCAGTCGTGAGAATCACTGGTATGTTGCTCGTGTAGAAGAGTTTGAGCGACCAGTTCCTGCCGAAGCCGCGGAGCGCTGCGAACGCGAGCGGAATCTCAACACGAATCGATTGCATGTACACGATCAGCAAAAATATCGCGGCAGTGGATATTATCGGAATGAGCGGTATCAGAACCAGATCTATTCCAGCTCCAGTGAACGCGCTGATCAGCGTGCTCAACAACAAGCCGACCGGAGGATTCGCTTCCGATGGAAAACAACTTGCGAAGTTGAACGCCTCGCACCCTGCAGTCAGCGGCGACAGTATTCTTAACACGATCTGGCTTCCGACTCCTGCAGCAATGAACAGGCTAATTCCCGAACCGAATCCCCACTTCGAGACGAGATCGTCGAGAATTATGACTATCAAACCGCCGATTGCAAGCTGCGCGATTACGAAAGTCATGGCCACCGGGCCGCCTGGTATCACGCCAAGCGCGCCGAACATTACATACGCAACGGCCTCGATGAGTGCAAAGGCGACTGCCAGAACTTTGCTTGTCGACTGGAATTTTTTCCTAGAATCCGGCTTCGTCATGTCCCATCCAATCAGCTTCGAGCCGACGAGCAGCTGCAAGATTATTCCCGCGGTGACTATCGGTCCTATTCCAAGGGTCATGATGCTGCCGAATCTTGCGCCGAGGACAATCTCGAGAAACTTAAATCTCTCGAAGCTCGCCTCGCCGAGTCCGACTACAGTTATGTTCGAAAGAATCAAATAGGAAATAAGAGCGATTCCTACCCACATCAGTCGCGTGTTAAAACTTTGTTTGTACAGCGGCTTCTGCACAGAAGGAATGTATTTCGAGAGGCTGACTACAAAATCGATGAAACTGAAAGGCTTGGTGATTTTTTGTTCTTTTGGCTGCTGCGGCTCCTGTTGCGGTTGCGGCTGGGGCGCGCCCTCCCCAGAAGGTGGTGCGTCGCCGTTCATACTTTCACAGCCTTCCCGCCAGCTTCTTCCAATTTTTTCTCAGCCCGCTTGGAAAATTCTTTCGCGTGAATAATCATAGGCCTAAAAACTTTCCCGCTTCCCAAAACTTTTTCATAGCCGGCTTTTTGCAAATCTATCTTCATCGCATTTCCTTCTTTCTCCGCAAATTTTTTCTCCACAAAATAATCAATCATGCTTTCAATCTGTTCGAGATTTATTGCGCGAATTTTTTTTACAACCGAAGGCGGTCTCTTGAATCCAAATTTTCCAAAATGCTCAGGTTCGTATTTCACAGTGTAGCTCCACTTGTGTTTGTGCATTCCTGCGGCACCTCTTCCACCGCGCGAACCTCCACCTCTCCACTTTCTGTGCGCACCGTGGTAAGTCCTGTGACCACGGAATTTTCTATGTTTCTGTTTTTTCCTAACTGTCATGTTACTTCTCTCCTAAAATGTGCGTATATCTGTCTCCGCTATCCGGAAAAATTATTACAATATTTCCAGTTTCTTGTTTTGCAATTTTTTCAGCAGCTGCGTATATTGCACCAGCAGAAACTCCAACATAATGACCATAATCATGGTGAAGTTTTTTTGCTGCTACGATCGCATACTCTTCACTAATTCTAATTTCGTGATCAATAATTTTAGCATCAAAAAGTTTAAGAGGAACCGTACTATCTTTGGGATCATCTACACCTGGAACGCTATACTCATCTTTTGGCAACACTGCATAAACTTGTGTTTTAGTATTTATTCTTTTCAACGCCCCTCCAACACCAGTTATTGTTGCGCCAGTACCTATCGAATATGCAAAAAAATTAATTTTCTTTAAAGTATTAGCAATCTCATTTCCCAAATCTTCATTTGACTTGATAACACTTGGGTTCGAATCTTGTTCAGTAAAATAATAATTGGGATTGTTTTCTATCAATTTCTTTATTTTTTCTTTACATTTGCCAACGAACCCCTCAACTTCAATTAACTCGGCTCCATAACTTCTTATTCTGCGTCTTACATCATCAGTTGCATATGATGGCACAACTATTGTAACATCGTAGCCCAATTCTTTTCCAATCATTGCAAGAGCAGTCCCTGTATTGCCCGAAGAAACCTCAATTATACCCATTCCCTTTTTCAGTTTTCCAGACTCCTCAGCATCTCTTATCATGCGATAAGCAATCCTGTCTTTGACCGAGCCAGAGGGATTCTCATTTTCTAGCTTAGCATAGATTGTAGAGTTTCCAAAAGAAGTCAACTTTACTAGTGGTGTTTTTCCAATTTGCTCAAGCACAGACACTTGTTGTCATCTCCTCTTCATATTTCATTTTTGTGAATATACTCATCAGTTAATGTGAAAAGTTTTTTTATCAGATTTTCGTTTGTTGGGTCTCTAATTAAATCTTGGCGTATTTCCTTCACCTGCTTCAAAAACTTTTCGTAAATTATTTGAGGCTTTAATCTGCCGTAAAGGCTGGAATACTCAATATTCATTTGTTCTACAAAATTTACTGGATCATCTTCTAAGAACTGCTTCACAAAGTCCTTAACGTCATATTGGTCTAATCTTAGTTTTTTCCCGCTCATGAATGTAAAATATATTTCTGGAAATTTGGTGTAATCGAAATCTACTTCTTTTTCTCTTTCACC
>CAYJUY010000021.1:0-7442 GCA_964373485.1 uncultured archaeon | reverse complement strand
TGGGAAAATTCCAGACGCAGAACTATTACAAGCAATCAATGCAGCTACAATTTATGCAAATTCGTCCAACCACACTTTCGAATGCTTTTCGCTGATAACATACCAGTGCGCTTGTGCAGGAACGCCTCTCTGCTTGCCTGATTTCGGAGTTTTCGACTCATTCAAAGGTGCAGCGCTTTTCCACAACAATAAGGACCACCAGCAACTTGCAGCAAATATAACAAAATATTTGAGCGACGGCAAGTTGAGGGCAAGAAATTCCAAGAAGGCAAATGATGTAGCAAAAAATTTTGATTACGAAAATGTGAAAAAGTTGTATGAAGAATTTTATGAGAGGATTGGTTACATTTGAAAGAAAATGTTGGGCTTGCAAGAAAATTTTACAGGAAATTACTTTACAGGGACATAGATAAAGTCTATGCAAAACATTTCGAGCAAAAACAAATGCCGAAAATAAATAAAAAAGTTTTGGATGTCGGAATGGGCTTTGGATTTGATTTAATCAAAAAGTTCAGGCAGGGTTATGATTGTTACGGTATTGACAACGACAAATCACGAGTTTACAAGACAAAAAATATGTTCAAGAAAAATGATGTTAAGGCGATATTAAAAGTTGGGACAGCTACCAACATACCATTCACTGGAAACTTTTTTGATGAAATCATATGTTCACATGTGATTGAACACGTCAAAGATGATAAGAAATGTCTGAAGGAAATTTTCCGAGTTCTGAAGAAAGGTGGCAAGCTTTACTTGAGAGTTCCAAACATCCACAATTTGCATACTAAGTTTCATCTAAAAATCGGAAGCGATTATCCGTACACAGACAGAACTCACCTTAGAGAATACGATAAAAAATTTCTTGTAAAACTATTGGAGAATTCAGGATTCAAACTAGAGTCTATAAATCAATCCGGTTTCTTTTTACCTGTGGGACTGAAATTTTTTATGATAGCCGAGCACTATCTTTCATGGGGACAGTTAATGGAATATTTAGGCAAAAAATTTCCGAAACATGCTGCAGAAATTAAAGTTATTGCAAGAAAATAATTATTTCTGCCTTTCGAGAAGATAGTAGATTTCAGAAGTGAAAAGATTCTTGTTCAATTTCGTAAGGAGTTTAGAAATTGGCAAATGTCTCAGCGGACCCCTTACTACATTATACTTGTTAACTATTTTGAAATCTGGATAGAATCTCTCTTTGACGAATTTGTCGGCTAGAGTCACATTAAACATGTAGTGATGTCCAAACTCGCTCACGCCTATTGTTGGTACGCCGAAGAGTATCCTCAATCTGTTGTAATAAACAAGCTCGTTGGGCAAGCCGACAACAATGTATTTGCTGGAAATTCTTTTAGCTTCTTTTGAAATTCTCCATTGAGCATCGAAGTTAAGATGCTCGAGTATCTGTGACAATACAATAAGATCAAAACTTCTAGGCGGCAAAGGAAATTTACCAATCTTGTTCAGGTCGCAGTCGATATCTGGAGTTGCATATTTGTATTCCTTGATTTCTAGAACTTCACCATGCTCGCCTGAGTAGACTTTCTTGTTAGCATTTACATATTTTTTGGGCTTGAGAACATTTTTGACTTCAGACTGCCCTCCGCCTATATCGAAAACTTTTTCTGGTATGCTATTCGGAAAAAAATTCCCAAAAACTTCCGCGAAAACTTCCTCGCGCCATTTCATAAGAGGAGTCTATTTTTGTGGCTTAAATATTTTAATCAGACATTTACTATTGTGCTGGGAAAATTCAAACACAACGATACTTGTAGATTTTGTGGCAGTGTTGATCTTTTGAAATTCATAGAGATGGGAGACATGCCTCTCGCAGGCGGTTTCCTGAGGGAAGAAGATATACCTAACGAGAAATTGTATCCGCTTGATGTTTATTTTTGCAGAGAGTGCAAGCTTGTTCAGCTGCTTGATGTTGTTCCCAAAGAGGTCCTTTTCGAGGAGTATTTCTATCTTTCTTCCACAACAAAAACTCTCACGCAACATTTTGTTGATTTTGCAAAACTGCTGAAGGAAAGATTTTTGCAAGACGATTCTTTTGTGGTGGAGATTGGTTGTAATGATGGTGTTTTTCTCAAACCTCTAAAGGTGCTGGGCATCAGGTCGCTCGGTTTTGAGCCTGCAAAAAACATAGCGAAGATTGCGAAATCATACGGACTAAATGTTGCGAATGATTATTTCACAGAGAAGACTGCTTCCGAAATTGCAAAAAAAGAAGGCAAGGCAGATTTGGTGTCGGCGTCGAATGTTTTTGCGCACATCGAAGACCTTTACGATGTTGTTAATGGTGTGAAGGCTTTTTTGAAAGATGATGGAATTTTTGTGTTCGAAGTCCACTATCTGCTGGACTTAATTGAGAAGATGCAGTACGATACACTATATCACGAACATCTTTATTACCACTCTATAACAGCTCTTACAAAATTTTTCAAGAAACTCGGTATGGAAATTTTTGACGTGCAAAGAATTCCGATACACGAAGGCTCGATAAGAGTTTTTGTAAAGAATGCAAAAAGTAAAAAATACAAGATTCTGTCATCTGTAAACGAATTGTTGAATCTGGAGAAACAGAAGGGGTTGGACATCCCCAGCACTTTTGTGAAATTTGGCGAAGACGTGAAGGAACACAGAACAAAACTTTGGAGCATGTTGAAAAAAATAAAAGCTGATGGCAAAAAACTGATTGGATACGGGGCGCCTGGACGCGGGAACACTTTACTTAATTACTGCAAGATCGGAAAAGATATTTTGGATTATGTTACAGACGAATCGCCAACACGCCAAGGCAAGTTTATTCCAGGCATGCATGTCCCGATAATCTCTCCAGAGAATATCAAGAAGACTAAACCAGATTTTGCTTTGATGCTTGCATGGAGTTACGCGAATGAAATACTTGCAAAGGAACAGGAATTCATAAAAGGCGGGGGCAAGTTTATTCTTCCTCTCCCTTCACCAAAAATAATTCCTTAAGAAATTTTGTAGACAAAAACATTTCCAAATGTTTTCTTCTCGGCATTGAAATTATTTCTGAAGAAGTCTTTGTATGGAGATTCGTGAGCGCTTACTATCACGCAGTTCACATTTCTGTCCTTAATTGTTTGGTTGTCTTTCTCTGAATCTGATGTTGCAGGAATTACGTCGTACCCTGTTATCTGATAAACCGGTGTGAAGACATTTCCAAAAATTACAGGCCCGCAGTTTTCCTTAATCCACAATATTGCGCTTCTCGTGTCAGAATATTTCGGAAGAGTGGAAAAAATGTATGTGAGGTATGCAGCGGCGATAATGTTGACAATCATAAGAGCAACGAAAATGTACTTGACAATTTTCTCCTTCCATTTGAGCAGATTACTATAGCCAGATGCCACAAGAATTGCAGCAAATGGAAGAATCGGGAGAATGTATCGCTCCTCGACAGATCTGCCAAAAACAAAGAACTGCACAAGGAAAATTACGAAGAAACCCAGCAGAAAATAAATTAATTTTCTCTCGCGAATGTTCCTGAACAGTCCGTACAGCATGAACGGGAATGTGGCACCTACAACTATGAAGAGGTAAGGCACGTACCAAGATGCCCTTTGATAGTCGAAGCCGATGTCCGTAGATCCTTGGTGGGCAGGTCCTCCAAACAAATCTCCGTATGTCTCGTAGTTGAACAACAACCAAGGCGAAGCAATCGCTAGAGTTAGCGCAATTCCTGCAAGAATATTTTGGTTGAAAAAGAATCTCGTGTGCCTCTCCAAAATTAGAGTCACGACATAGAACACAACCAAAAGTATCCCGTATGGGTATCTCGCTAGAAAAGTAAGAAGCAAAAGCGGCAGAACAAAAAAGCGATACTTCACGTTTCTAATCGCGAGAAGAAAAACAAGAACCGAAACCGAGAAAAGAAGCAGCGCTATGCTTTCGGTGAGAGGTCTTGTGTTCAAAAGAAAGTAAGCTGGATTGAAAAACAAGAACAATGCTGCTAATCTTCCAGCGTTCGGACCGATGGCCAACTTTCCGAGATAGAAGAATGGGATTATTGCAAGCGAGCCGACTATCGGAGAAACGAGAAGCGCTCCAGCTTCTCCAAAAACTTTGTAGAATCCTGACATCACGAATGCGAGAAGAGGTGCGATGAATCTGAAATCATTGAACTCTGTCTTCACTCCAAAGTTTCCAGTTTCTGCGTAGTCTCTTGCAGTCGCGAGATAGAGAGACTCGTCGATACCAAATCCTTGCAAGAAAAATAGAGCGAGAGGAATTTTGATTGCGAGGTTCGCTACTACAAGCAGCGCGAGGAAACTCCGGTCTTTCATACTAAAATAACTAAAGCCTCAGCTTATTTAAAACACTCCCAAAAATGGAAGCGCAGAAAAAATAACTTGTACCCCCATCATTATTGCGACGATTTTAATCTCTGTAAATCTTCCGGATTTCATTATCAGATGCGTCCAAGAGTAAACCTTGCTGCCATATCTTGAAGCAATTGTGCCGTCTTTCTGAAGAATTCCCAAATCAGAGGCGAAGTGTCCGGTCTTCTTGAGCGACCAGAATTTTAGAGCAGCCTGAATTATGAACGGAATCATGGTGAGAAGAACGGCCCTCTCCATGTTGCCGATTATTGCGCCAACTGCGAGAATCGCTCCTAGAACATAAGTGAGACTGTCTCCAGAAAGTAATTTCGCCGGTGGAAAATTGTATCGTGCAAGCCCGAGCAGTGACGCGAACGCAGTGAAAAATAAAACAGCGGCGAGTTCACTTCCTTTGGTAAGAGAGAAAACTCCAAGTGAAAATGTGTAAATAAGACCCATGCCGACCTCGAGTCCGTTGAAACCACCGAGCATGTTCACAGCGTTGGAAGCAACAACGATCGCAATAGGAACTATAAGAAATGGGTACAAAATTCCCAACTCAACATTTCCGACAATAGGAAGAAAAATCTGAGTCGTTCCAGCCATTATCGCCATTAGCGGGAATGCAGCGAAGAGAGTCAGCAAAGGCTTCTGCCATCTTTTCAATCCTTTCTTTCCCTCGATGAAGCCTCTGACTTTGACTTGCACGGAATTCAGATCGTCAAGCAGGCCGACGAAAGCGATTATGAATATGCTTGTTATTACAGCAAACAAGTTTGCGAGAACAGTCTGGTTGTTGAAAATGAAAACGTTGAGGAAAATGTAAAGAAGAAGTCCAGAGACAAGCCCCACCGTCAAAGGAATACCTGCAGAGTAAGGAACGAGAGGTTTGTTCTTCTTGTGCACGTCAGTCGTGACGAGTTTGACGAATTTGAAATATTTTATGGCGTATTTCGTCGCAACATAAGTCACAACCAGAGAAATAAAGGCTGAAACTAATATTTCGTATGTCATTTTCTCAATCTCAATATATGTGATTGCGGAACGGTTATATAATTATCCTTGGTAAATTAGCTTATGGTTCGCGGGAAAAAAATTTTAATTACAGGAGGAACAGGAAGCTTCGGCCACCAGATGGCCGAGGAAATAACTAAAATGAGTCCGGCGGAAGTTAGAATTCTTTCGAGGCACGAGGACCTCCAACATTCAATGCAGCGCGAGTACCCGGATTTCAAATACATACTTGGGGATGTCCGCGATTACCACAGATTAGACGAGGCGATGAAAGATGTTGACATAGTTTTTCACGCGGCAGCGCTCAAACAAGTTCCAGACAATGAAATTCATCCGATGGAAGCGGTGAAAACAAACATTATTGGTGCGCATAATTTGAAACACGCCGCAATAAAAAATAATGTGGAGAGAGTTGTTTTCATTTCCACAGACAAGGCTGTCAAGCCTGTAAACGTGATGGGAATGACAAAGGCGATACAGGAAAAAATTTTTGTCGCGCCAGAGTTTGACTGCGAAACAAAATTTATTGGCGTGAGGTATGGAAATGTCGTTGGCAGCAGGGGAAGCGTTATTCCTTATTTCTTCGAGCTCGCGAAAGACGGAAAAGATTTACCGCTTACTTCAGACAAGATGACAAGATTCTTGCTTACTTTACCGAACGCGATCAAATTAGTTTTTCACGCTTTGGAAACTGGGAAGGGAAACGAAATTTTCGTGAGGAAGTCACCAGCTGCAAACATCAAAGATCTCGCAGAACTCATCGTACAGGAGACTGGCAGCAAATCTAAAATCAAAAATGTGCCGATACGTGCAGGCGAAAAAATTCACGAGACCCTTGTGCAGGAAGAGGAGATGAGGAGGACGCAGGAGGACAAGGAGTATTTTGTAATTCATCCGTACGGCAAATATACAAACAATAACAAAGACGTGAAGGAGTACACCTCCGAGAATACTGAAAGATTGAACAAAACAGGAATCAGGAAACTTCTTCAGGAAGAAGGTTGGCTTGACCAAGGAATTGAACCGAAGATTGTTTAATCATTTTAAAATAATGCTTATTAACTCAATTCAATTTTATTTGCTTCATTTCTCTTCCATTTCTTGTCGAAGTATTCTTCAAAGCCAGAAAAATCCTCCTTTCATTGGAACAACTTCAAAATGTTTGTAGTTGACAGACTCTCTGCCCAAAAAGAAACTGAAATACATTTTTGGATTTTTTACATGAGCAGAAAAATGTGTTGAAAGAAAATAAAGAAAAAGAAAAAATTTTATTGTCGTTGTATTTTCCATAATTGTAATTATCAAAAAAATAAAAATCATTTAACTAATTATTTTCTACTTTGTAGATTATTGTACCTAGGTCACAACCTCCGCTATTCAAGCAATTTACAAATTCCTGAGTGCCATATGGTGGGCCGTTCTCGTAAATTTTCTTGAAAGTTTGGTTGTTGCTGTTGAGGAAGTCAACAAAGCTTACCGGGTAAGCCTGTCCAAGCGGAGTGTTGCTCAGCGAAAACTTCTGCACGAAAATGAAGTCGATTCCGTTTGCTGCGAGCCTGCTCTTCACAAGATTTAGATCGTTGCTCAACAAAATGTCAGCCTTGTCTGAAGTTTCCCAAACAGCGCCCCTTTCGCAGTTGTATCTAGTCGGATATGTGTGCAGCGAGAGCATGTTCGCATCCTTTGGAACTTCATCAGGATTTTGTTTAACCCAGTCACACGCTTGGAAGAAACTCGGGATGAAATTTTTCACAGAGTCCATTTGCGCGAGTTTGCTGTAGAAATTGATGAAAGACAAAACAAGAATAACTATAATCACAGTAAGAACTATTAAACTATTCAATTTGTGCTCGTCCTTCTTGATACTAGACCAGTAGGTCGCAGAAACTATTCCAATTAGCGGAACCGCGCTTAAGAAATATCTTGCAGTGTCTTCAGATCTTCCCTCGAAAAGCCCGCCCAGTTGGTAAAAAACTGCCAGAAAAATTGCAGCCGCGACAATTAATGCAATGTCAGAAAATTCTTTCCTCCTCGCCAAAACAACTAGGCCGGCGAGAAAAGAAAATGGAACGA
>CAYJUY010000020.1:3647-7468 GCA_964373485.1 uncultured archaeon | reverse complement strand
GTGGAAATAACAAGAACTGCGCTCAGATGAGTTGAGAAAATGTATAAGTAGTAGCTCAACAAAATTTTTCTTATGTCCGACTTGCTAATGTTTTACGGAACTGAATGTCCGCATTGCCACACAATGGTGCCTTTTGTGGCGAAGCTGGAAAAAGAGCTTGGCGTAAAAGTTGATCAAATAGAAGTTTGGCACAACGAGGAAAATGCGAGAATGATGGAAGAATTAGATAAAGGTGATTGCGGCGGAGTTCCATTTTTTGTTAACACAAAAACAGGTGCAAAAATTTGCGGTGCAGTAAGTTATGATAAATTGAAAACATGGGCACTCGGAAAATGATTTCTGTATCAAAAACAAAAACTAATTAATGATTTCAAATCGCGGCAAACCAAATTGGTTAAAAATTCATCCACCAACAACAGAAAAATTTTCTGAATTAAAGACAATTTTAAGAAAACATGATTTGCATACTGTATGCGAAGAATCTCATTGCCCAAATATTCCTGAATGTTGGTCGGGTGGCACAGCAACTTTCATGGTGATGGGAGACACTTGCACGCGTGGCTGCAGATTTTGCGAAGTGAAATCAAGCGGCTCGCCACTTCCATTGGATCCATTCGAGCCAGAAAATCTTGCGCACGCAATTTCAGAAATGGGGCTTGATTATGTTGTTGTAACATCAGTAGATCGCGATGATTTACCAGACCAAGGATCAGGACATTTTGCAGAATGCATTCGTGCAATTAAAAAATATGATCAAAAAATTTTGGTTGAAGTTTTAATTCCAGATTTTCGTGGCGACATTAATTGTTTAAGAAAAGTTATCGAAGCCAGACCGGAAGTCATTGCGCATAATGTTGAAACTGTCCCTCGTTTGCAATCCACGGTCCGTGATAGAAGGGCAAATTACAAGCAGTCGCTTTCAGTTCTGAGAAATGTCAAGAGAATTAACCCAGAAATTTTCACGAAATCTTCAATCATTGTCGGTTTTGGCGAAACTGATCGTGAAGTAATTCATGTCATGAAAGATCTTCGCGCGATTGATGTAGATTTTCTCACAGTTGGTCAATATCTTCGTCCAAGCAGTTGGCATTTGCCTGTTGCAGAATATGTGCCACCGGAAAAATTTGAATTTCTCAAAATGATTGGAGAAGATTTGGGATTCAAGTATGTTGCAGCTGGACCGTTTGTGAGAAGCTCATATCGCGCAGGAGAACTTTTTGTGAAGAGTCTGCTACTTAAAAATTAAATTTTCTGCTTCGAAGAGGTAGTAAACTGGGATACCTATGTTTACTTTTCCTCTAATGAAAACTGCGTAACATCCTACAAAATCCGCGCTTGTGAATCTAATTCTATCTGCCAATTGGTTCAAGGTTTTGCCTGTTGTTATCACATCATCAACGATTGCTACAACATCACCTTCCTCGGGAAAATGGCCATCAAAATAACCACCTCTGCCGTATTTTTTGGGCTCTTTTCTCACCAAAATATGTTTCAAGTCATACCTTGTTGATATTGTGGTTCCAAGCGGCAGGCCGCCATATTCTGCAGAGGCCACGCAGTTTATTTTCCTGTTAGTGTTCCGCATTAATCCGAAAAGCTCGTCTGCCATAGCATTTAAGATCTCTGGATACCCATACGCCTTTTTGACATCGATATAATAACTTGACTTGCCTCCATGCTTCAGTTCAAGAGGCTTTTTGTAAACAATGTCAAGTTCTTTCAAAGTATTAAGTAACTCCTGAGACATGCTTTGAATTAAGGAAGCAAATTATAAAAATAGAATGAAAAAGCTTGATTTATTAATTCACGCATAATATTTTCATAGGGTTTCATGCCAATTGAGTTCAAGTTTCCTGATGTCGGCGAAGGGATAACTGAAGGCGAGATTGTAAAATGGCGAGTTAAGGAAGGCGACACAATTAACGAACATGATACTCTTGTTGAGATTGAGACTGACAAAGCAATTGTGGAAATTCCCTCGCCGGCAAGCGGAACGATTTTGAAAATCTACCACAAGGAAGGCGACACTGTAAAAGTTGGAGAAACACTCGTGTCAATCGGAGAAAAAGGAGAGAAGCCAGCGCCAGTTGTAAAACCTGCTGGAGCGGTCGGCTATCTTGAAGAAGCACCGGAGGAAGTCCCTCAAAAGAAAGAACCAGTTGTTACTCGAGAAGTTGCAGAATCTCAACTTGTACTAGCAACTCCAGCTGTCAGGAGACTAGCTCGCGATTTAGGAATAGATCTGAGCAAAGTGCGCGGAACCGGAGCCGATGGGAGAATTACAGAAGAGGATGTGAGAAAATTTGCACAACAAAGCGGCGCGAAAAAAATCGAGGAAAAACTCCCGCAAGTTCAGGCGAGAATCGAGAAGAAGTATGACGTGTTTGGGTATATAGAAAGAATTCCGTTGAAGGGCGTGAGAAAATCGATAGCCAAGCACATGGTTGAGTCGATATTCACAGCACCACACGTGACCCACATGGACGAAGTTGATGTGACACGTCTTCACAATCATCGGGAGCGAGAAAAGAGAATTGCCGAAGCAAAAGGAATAAAGCTCACCTACATGCCTTTCATAATCAAGGCGTGCATAGCAGCTTTGAAAAAACACCCGTCATTCAACGCAGCTTTTGATGACGAGCACGAGGAAATAATTTTGAAGAAATATTACAACATTGGAATAGCGGTCGATACTGAGAATGGCCTGATGGTTCCCGTGATTAAGGGAGCGGATCAGAAGAACATTTTTTCGCTGGCCCGTGAAATTGTGGAGCTTGCAGAAAGAGCTAGGAGCAGAGAATTGGATTTGGCCGACTTTAAAGGTGGGACATTCACAATAACAAACATCGGAAGTCTGGGCGGAATTTTCGCCACGCCTATAATAAACCATCCTGAAGTCGCGATACTTGCTGTGGGGAGGATTGTTGATAGGCTCGTTGTCGACAAAGAGAAAAAAATTCATGTGAGGAAGATACTTCCACTTTCACTCGCGTTTGACCACAGAGTTGTAGATGGTGCAGACGCCGCAGAATTCATGAACGCGTTGAAGGAAAGGCTTGAGGATCCAGACTTGCTGATGATGGAAGGTTGATAAATTTCTTTGAGAATCATCTCATAAAATTCCATTCTCGCACGGAATATTTCTCATTTGCAAGTTCATTTGCGCGCTTTATTTCTTCAGACGTAAGTGAACTAAAATTAAAATTTTTCCCAGCAGTGAAACCTTGTAGCAAAGCATTGTAGAGATTGTCAATGCTGACCATTTTGTAGTCGAGAACACGCGTGACTCTTTCCTCGACAGCCTTAATCATTTTGTCTGAAATTTTCTCTTTCGATATCTTGAGAAGAGAAAACATTTTTGCGACATCTAGGTCATACAAAATCGTGCCATGCTGCAACAACACTCCGTCTCTTCTAGTCTGTGCACTTCCAGAAATTTTTCTTTGCCCCACAACTATGTCGTTGATTGGAACGAACTGCGCGCCTATACCTAATCTTGCTAGGCCGTCAATCGCCCATCCACATATCAACTGGTAAGATTCACGAATACTTTTGGGAAAACTTTCTTCTGGGCCGATTACGCTATAAGTAATTTCCCCTTTGTAATCGTGATACACGGCTCCTCCACCAGTTCTTCTTCTCACAACATCAATTCCCAAATTCCTGCAAACATCAAGATTCACCTCATCCTCAATCCCCTGAAAATATCCAATTGAAACTGCAGAAGGATTCCATCGCCAAAAACGAATCGTTGGCAGAGATTTTTCCTGCGCAACCGATTCTGATACAGCCTCGTCGATCGCCATGGCCATGAACGCATT
>CAYJUY010000020.1:0-3637 GCA_964373485.1 uncultured archaeon | reverse complement strand
GCATTAGTTGTGTGAATAGGTACGACTCGCCAATTCATTTCATCGCCGCTTTAAGCACTCTAGCGATTGCATCTTCATTAACTCCAATGAGGATTATGCCCTTCGAATTTACAACTTGTTTAATTTTTTCTGCAATGAAATTTTCTTCCGCATCCCTTTTGATGCTGCGCAAACAATTTTCGATTTCAGCAACAGATTCCTCAGGATGCAAAAAGAAATCTCCTGTAACTTTCACGTCATTAACAACAGAATCGTAATCAACTTTTATTCTCACAAGTTTTCCTCCAGGAATTTTTTCTTCAGCTACTCCTTTCAAAAATTCCACCTTAAATTACATCTATTCTAAAGTTATAAATAATCCAGCTACCATTATTTTGAAATGGAAAATAATTCTGTTGCGCGTAACATCAATGATATCGGCGAAGAGATTTCGCAAATGTTTGAAAAAGAATTGGAAAAAGCCCGAGAAGTTATAACAAAATCTTACAAGGAATTTGCGAGCAACAATCAAAGTGCTAACTTCGAATATTTAGTAGAAAATTTGAAAAAAGAAGGGAAGATCTCGCCGATGGTTGAAGTACAAAATGGTGTCGGCAGCCGCTGGATTATTACAAGTCTTGACAAAATGTCTGACTACGGAAAACTGATTTACGCTAAAGTTGTGGAGAATTGGAGAAGAAAATATGAAATGGTTCCATTCAGCAAAAATATTGATCCGAAAAAATACGAGAACAAGTTTGTCTTTTTACGTTTTCAGGAATTGGAATATCCTGCAGGTGTGCTAGCATTTCACGTTACTTACGATTCCTAGCTGTATACAATATCAAATCCGTCGAACTCGTTGCGAAATTTTCCTTCCTCCGCTTCAACATTCTCAACATAGGAGCCAGGCGGTCCGCGCTTGCACTCGTCTAAAATTTCTTCAATCTTGTGGTCTTCGCCTTCAAAAACAGCTTCAACAGTCCCATCAAGATTATTTTTGACCCAGCCTTTCAATCCAAGATGCCCAGCCTTATGTTTTATCCAAGACCTGAAGCCGACGTTTTGCACGTCTCCTCTGATTATTACACCCACCCTTTTCATGGAGATATTTAATATAAAGAAAGCAAATATAACTTAAGGAGGATTTTTATGGGTAGGCACAAGCAAAAGAAAGGTTGCAGTTGCGACTGTTGCAATCACGAAAGCGGTTGCGCCTGCAATTGCTGCTAAAAGTTCATTACATTTTCAACTGCTTCTACGACTCTGTCGGCATTAGGCAAATAGTAGTTCTCTAGCTTCGGCAAAGGGTACACAACATCGTAGCCAGTCACGCGCTCGATTGGCGCTTCCAAATTCAGTAGAGCCTTCTCGTTTATTCTCGCAATGATTTCTGCAGCCATTCCTAGAGTCCTTTGCGCTTCGTGCACAATTACGCATCTACCAGTTTTCTTCACAGATTTTATTATCGCATCCGTGTCAATTGGAGAAAGAGTTCGCAAATCCAAAACTTCAACAGAATATTTCTCGCCAATTTTTTCAATAGCTTCTCTCACAATTTTCAGCATCGCGCCATATGTTATTACAGTTACATCGCCGCCATTCTGCACAATCTTCGCTTCGCCAATTGGAATTGTGTATTCCTCTTCAGGAACTTCCTCTTTAATCGCGCGATAAACTCTTTTTGGCTCAAGAAAAATCACAGGGTCTGGGTCGCGAATTGAAGATGCGAGCAAACCTTTCGCATCATACGGACCAGAAGGCACAACAACTTTCAAGCCAGGAGTGTGCACAAAATAAGTTTCTGGAGAATCTGAATGATGTTCAAGCGCACGAATCCCTCCGCTGTAAGGAACTCGCACAGTAATCGGAACATTAAATCTCCCGCGCGATCGATTTCTAATTCTACTCACATGATTAATAAGTTGATCGAGTGCAGGAATACTAAACCCATCGAATTGAAATTCTGGAACAGGTTTCAAACCATAAATTGCCATTCCTATTGATACACCAGCTATTGCAGATTCTGCAAGCGGCGTGTCTATTACACGATTGTCTCCAAATATTTTCCACAACCCTTCTGTAACTCTGAAAACTCCGCCATTCACTCCAATATCTTCTCCAAGAAGTATAACAGTCGGATCTCTTTCCATTTCTTGTCGCAGTGCTGTGTTGATTGCCTGCACAATGTTCATTATCATTTTGTTTTTCCTCCATACTTCTCGAGAAATGTGAGCAAAGCGTTTTTCTGCTCTACAAGGTGCGGAGGAATTTTTTCGTACATGAAATCAAACATTTCAGAAGGATTCGGTGGAGAAACTGCTTCGGCATTCCTCACATCATTTTCAACTTGCTTGCTGATTTTTTCCACAACACTCTTCTCATAATTTTCACTCCAGATTTCCTTCATCCTCATGTATTTTTTAAATCGCTCAATCGGATCTTTGATTTTCCAATTTTCCAAATCTTCCTTTGGTCTGTATCTGTTCGCGTCATCTGCAGTCGTGTGGTCGCTCATCCTGTATGTTACGCACTCGATTAATGTAGGACCTTTCCCGATTCTCGCTTTCTCGACGGCTTCTTGCACAACTTTCAAAACAGCGAATATATCATTTCCATCAACCCTTACACCGTAAAATCCATATGCAATTGCTTTCTGTGCAAGAGTTTCAGAAGCAGTTTGTCTTGACAAAGGAACAGAAATTGCCCACTGATTGTTTTGTATTACGAAAACTGCAGGAACTTTAAACACACCAGCGAAATTTAATGCCTCATGAAAGTCTCCCTTCGAAGTTGCGCCATCTCCCGTGAAGACTAACACAACATTTTTTTCTCCTTTAATTTTCATCGCCATTGCAGCACCAACTGCATGAGGAATTTGTGTCGAAACCGGCACGGCAATTGTGAAATCGTTTATGTCATTAGGAATTTTCGAGCCGCGTTCGTCTCCCATCCAATAAAGAAGATACAAATGCATGGGCAAACCTCGAACGATGTGCGCACCAATTTCCCTGAAATAAGGAAACATCCAGTCAGTTTTTTTCAGTGCAAATGCACTTCCGACTTGAGTTGCTTCTTGTCCAAGCGAAGACGCATAAGTCCCGCATCTTCCCTCTCTCTGCAATTTCAAAATTCTGTCATCAAGCATTCGTGCATACACAAGATGCTCGTAAATTTTTTTAATCTCGTCAGAATTTAGTTTCGGCATTTCTTTCTCGTTGCAGTTTCCATTCTCGTCAAGAATCTGAAAAGTTTTTGGTGGAATAAATCGAGCAACTTCGGCAGCCATTATAATTATTTGCGTTACTCTCCCTAATTATACTTTCCCAAAAATTCTGGAAAAGATATATAACTATGGCACGAATAAAATAATTCGAGGCTTGAAATGACAAAGGTAACAATAGTCACGACGAAGAGCTGTCCTTACTGCCCGTCTGCAAAAAGATTGTGGCAGGACTTGAAGAAGGATCACAATTTTGATTACGAAGAAGTTGATGCGATGTCCGAGAAAGGTCAGGAGCTAGTTGCAAGGCACGGCATAATGTCAGTTCCTACTACGCTTGTTGATGGCAAGGTAAAGTTTATCGGCGTGCCGGACAGAAGCAAGGCGCTCGCGGCGGTGAGTAAGTAGTTATGGCAGAAGAAAAAGAAGAAGAGA
>CAYJUY010000019.1:994-7577 GCA_964373485.1 uncultured archaeon | reverse complement strand
ATAATTTTGTCTTTGTGCAGGACGACATTTTGAACTACGAGCCAGATGAGAGGACAGAGAACATAGTCCACATGGCGAGCATAGCAACGCCGCCGCTTTACATGAAGTTCCCAGTCGAGACCTTGGACACGAACATATCTGGCGTGAGAAAATTGTTGGAGATTGCGAGAAAAGAAAACGTGAAGGGATTTCTTCTGATGAGCACAAGCGAGGTATATGGAAATCCTCCTGACGATCAATTTCCGACAAAAGAAACTTTTCATGGGATCGTGAATTCTTTCGGACCGAGATCGATGTACGATGAAGGAAAGAGGGCGGCCGAAGCGTATTGCTGGTCTTACTTCCAAAAATTCAAACTGCCAATCAGAATATCTAGGACGTTCAATACATACGGCCCTCGGCTTGATGTGGAATTGACATCGCAGTACGGGCGCGCGCTAATCAAGTTTGTTCATCAGGCGCTGAGTGATTTGCCGATAACTGTTTACGGCGATGGCAAGCAGGCCAGAAGCTTTTGCTACATTACAGACCAGATAGAGGGACTCTTCAGGCTTCTGCTAACACCCGGCCTTGACGGAGAAGTTTTCAACATTGGTAACCAGAAAAAATTCACAATACTCGAGCTCGCAAAAATTATAATAAAATTAACAGGTTCGAAATCAGGAATTGTCATGGACTCTCCGCCAAACTACAATTTACAGGACGATCCAAGAAGAAGGTGCCCCGACATAACAAAAGCAAACAAAATGTTTGGATATTCTCCAAAAATAAGTTTGGAAGAGGGGTTGGCTAGGGTTGTAGCCTGGATGAAGAGCATGTGAGGTGTTTTTATTGTCGTCTGAAAATCAAAACATTTTCCGCGCATATGATATGCGAGGAATATACGGGAAAGATGTGAATGAAGGAACTGCTGAAAATTTCGGTAAGGCTTTCGGCAGTTTTTTGGGCAAAGGAAGCAAGGCGGCAGTAGGAATGGACGTTAGACTCAGCAGCGAGAGTATGAAGAACAGTCTTGTGTCGGGTCTAATTTCTGTCGGATGTAATGTAGTAGATTTGGGTGTGACGCCGTCCCCAGTCCTTTACTTCGCGCCTATTCGGCTTGGTTTGGACGGTGGAGTAATGGTAACTGCTTCACATTTGCCTCCAGAGTGGAACGGATTCAAGATATGCGATTCTAAAGGAATTGTTTTATCTGACGGAACTGGGCTAGAGAAAGTCAAAAAAATTTTCTTTTCAGGAAGTTTTGCGTCTGGCAGTGAAGGAAAAATTGAGAGGAACGATTTGATTGAAGATTACATTGACTTTATATCTTCCAAAATAATTTTGAAGAAAAAAATGAAAATTGTTTTAGATCTCGCAAACAGCGTGGCTTCTCTCGTGGCACCGCAAATACTCAGGAGGATTGGTGCTGAAGTGATAAATATTCACGAGGAATTGGACGGAAGATTTCCGAACAGGGCTTCGGAACCAACCGAAGAGTCTCTTCAAAAACTAAAACAAAAAGTGCTTGAGAATGAAGCAGATATAGGAATAGGTTACGACGGCGATGCTGACAGAATATCTTTGGTTGACAATCTTGGAAGAGTCTTCCACTCTGGGAATACATTGATTCCAATATTCGCCAAAAGTTATCTGAAAAATAATTCTGGCGGAAAAATAGTGATGGACCTGACGTGCTCACGCGCTGTTGAAGATTTTGTGAAACAGAATGGAGGAGAGCCGGTTGTTATTCGGGTAGGGCATAGTTACTGTTCCCATACCACAAAAAATGAGAATGCTCTTTTCGGCGGACAGTACAGCGGCCATATGTGTTTTCCTGAAACTTTCTTTACCGACGACGCGATATTCGCGAGTATTAAGATGGTCGAGATAGTTTCATCTCAAAATAAAAGTCTTTCAGAAATAATCAATGAAATCCCAAAATACTCAGCATCTAAAGTTTTAGAGATTCCATGTGATGACAAAATAAAATTCGAAATCGTCTCGAAAATAGGAGACAGACTTAAAAAAGAAGGATTTAAGATTTTGGGAATAGATGGTGTGAAAGCTTTTGATGAAAAAGGCGATTGGATATTAATAAGGGGATCGAATACTCTGCCGGTAATCAAAATAAATTCGGAAGCTAGAACTGAAGATAGAATGAAAGAACTTTTTGAGTTCGCCAAGAATGTTGTAACAGATGAAATAAATGAAGTAGGGACTTGATTTTATGCCAGGATTTAAAATTCTGATAACCGAACCAGGATATTACCCGGATGAACTCATGAAACCTTTGGAGAAAATTGGAACAGTTGTTGCGAGAAACATGAGTTACGAGGATTTGTTGGAAGAAGTGAAAGATGCGGATGCTATAATAGTAAGAGTTGCGACAAAGGTTGACAAAAAAGTTTTGGAAAAGGCCGAGAGACTGAAAGTAATAGCTTCGATGACTACAGGCTTGGATCACATAGACGTCAAAGAAGCAGAAGTTCGCGGGATAAAAATTTTAAGTCTACCGGGGTATTCGACAACCGCTGTCGCAGAATACACAATAGCACTTATGCTCAACTTAATCAAAAAAATTCCTTGGGCTTTCGAACATTTCAAAAAAGAGAGATGGGAAAAACATAAATTTCTTGGAGCTGAACTAAAAGGAAAAACAATAGGAATAATTGGTTTCGGGAGGATAGGAAGCAGAGTTGGCAAGTATGCAAATGCATTCGGCATGGAAGTTTTGTTCTACGATCCTTATGTTGACAACAACATGTTGAAAGATGTAAAAGCAACACAAGTTTCGTCATTAGATGAACTGTTGAGCAAGTCTGACATCGTCACAATACATACTTTCTTGTCGAAAGAAACTACCAAAATGATTCGCAAGGAGCAATTTTCGAAAATGAAGAAAAATTCGATAATCGTCAATGTATCAAGAGGAATTGTGATTGACGAATCCGATTTGGCTGAAGCTCTCGAGAACGGAACAATTGCTGGCGCTGCGCTGGATGTTTTCGAAGAAGAACCGCTACCACCGTCACATGAGCTTGTGAACTACGCAAGGAACCACGATAATCTTATACTGACTCCACATATCGCAGGATCTACAAAAGAATCAATTGAAGCCGCGGCTACTTTCATCACACAAAAAGTCGTTGAGGAACTCAGCAAATAATTAATTTAACCCTTGCTTCCACGTATCATTAATTATGATATTCATAGTTTACGGCACCAGAGCTGAGTTAATAAAATTCTCGCCACTGATAAGAGATTTGAAAAGAAGGAAAACAAAATTTAAGACCGTGGACATAGGTCAACATGACAATGAATCACTTCAAAAATCTCTCAGGTTGCCAAAACCAGATTTTCATCTTGGCAAGTCCCTCAGACCGACATGGTCGAAACTCGAGGCTACATTTGTAACATACCCAATAGCTTCGCTTTTAGCCTTGGCGTGGGGCTTCAAAGTTTTTGTAAAACTCGCAAGAATCCTTTCTTCCGGTGATATAATTGTTACGCATGGAAATGCTATGGGAGTGCCTCTTGCGATTTATGCAACAAAATTTTCCACAAAAAAACCTAAACTTGTACATACCGAATCCGGCTTAAGAGGAAATACTAGTAGCGCAAGACTTGTGGATTTCTTTTTCAAATTTGCTGACAAAAGATCTGATATATTGTTTACACCTTTCAAGAGCGCTGAAAAAAACTTAAAGGCCGAGGACATTAAAGGCAAGATAATTCTTTCCGGAGATCTTATGAAAGATGTTGTCAGAGAAACATTGAAGATTAGACCAAAAATCAAAATGCCGAAAGGCGATTATGTCGTCGCAAACATTACAAGGTCGATAGTAAACAGACACGACGCAAAAAATTTGTTGTATGCTTTAGTAGACTCGCCTATTGACGTTATACTGATTATGAATCCAGTTATAAGAAAAAGGATTGAAAAATTTAGATTGGACAAACTTCTCAAATCAGAAAAAATTAAAGTAATGCTGACCATGGATTACCCAGATTTTCTCCACCTTATTAAAAATTCAAAAGGAACGATAACTGACAGCACAGGTGTGGAAGAAGAATGCGCATTTATGGAGAAGCCTTGCATAGTTACAAACGATTTTCTACAAATTCCAGAACTTGAGGAATTTGGAATTGTAAAAAAAACAGGCCGCAATTACATTGCAATATTAAATGGATTAAGAAAAATTAAAAATGGAACATGGAAAATCAAAGCCAAAAACTTATTTGGTTCCAGTAGCCCAACCAAAAAAATTGCAAATTATTTAATCGCTTTGGAGAGATCGGTATGAGGATACTAATGTTAGTTCCGTCATTAAGTGGCAGCGCTTATGTAATTCCTTATATTTTTGCAAAAATCTTGATGAAAAAACATAAAGTGAAAATTGTCGGTCCAACATTTGGAAAGAGAATTTTTATTGAAGACAAATCCGTAGATGTAGAGAAACTGGAACCACACATCAGGAGGCCGGTGCAAATTGGAATGATTAACTTGATACCGATAAATTTTTTGAGGCTCATGAAAAACGATTTTGATGTCATCCACTGCTTCAAACTTTATCCTCACACAGCTCCGGTTTGCGCAACCGCGAAAAAAATTTTGAAGAAACCATTCGTGTTAACTATAGACGATTATGACAAGGCTTCTCCCAAAAATATTTTCAAAAAGAAAATTCTTGATTTTGCTGAGAAATCTTACAAGTCAGCTGACGAAATAATTGTAATGTCAAACTTCTTGAGGAAGATTTATGGAGGGACTCTGATATACCAACCAATAGACACCGATAAGGATAAACCAACAAAATCTTCTGCCAAAAAACTGAGGAAGAAACTTGGTCTGGAAGGAAAAATCATTGTTACCCACATTGGAACACTTTATGAAACAAAAGGAATTGATGTGCTAATCAAAGCGATGAAAAAAATTAGAAGGGACAATGTTAAGCTGATGCTTTTCGAATTTGGAAAAGAAACGGAAAAATACAAAAAAATGTCTGGTCCAGAAACAATTTGGGTCAAGAAAAAAACAGGAGAGAAGTCCTTAGATTATACTTTGATGGCGGACATTTACGTAATTCCTACGAGAGACACGCTTTACACTAGAGCACAAACGCCTGCAAAAATTTTCGAGGCGATGTCAATGGGGCGCGCAATAATTGCCAGCAAACTTTCCGACATACCAAAAATTTTGGACAACGGTAAGGCAGGCATGTTAACTAAACCGGGAGATGTCGATTCTCTGAAAAATGCAATCCTCAAATTAGTAAAAAATAAAAAACTCAGAAAAGAGTTGGGCGAGAGGGCGAGAAAGATTTACGTGGAGCATTACCATTACAAGAAGCAAGGAGAGAAACTTCTAAAGCTGTACGACAAATTAGAAAATGCTTTAAATATTTCACGCGACTGATTAGTTTAATCAGGTGTCAAATTTGCTCAAAGTCACTTTGCGAAAAGGTTATCACAGCGCCTTTGACGACTTGGTTAGATATCCGCCAAAAGGAGTTCAGTACGACATTCCAAAAATTGTGACAACTTCCAAGAACAAGACCGTAACGCTTCTCAAGAGAAAACTTTTCAGATTTTACATGCGAATGACAAACAAACCACACTCGATTTACGTTCCACATAAAAAAGGATCGCAATTAATTCACGCATGCAGCGGAGTCATTCCACTAAACAATGCTCCGTGGGTTTTGGATATCGAGCATGTGAACTCTTTCGTAGGCTTCCAGCCAGGCAGGCATTTGGAAAATGTGAGGGAAGAGGTAGAGAGACATCTCGCTTCACACAACTGCAAAAAAATAATACCTTGGTCCGAAGCCGGTAAAATGTCGTTGCTCAACGGCTTGAATGCAAGCAAATTTAAAAACAAAATTGAAGTGGTCTACCCTGCAATGGCGCCGATGAAAAATATCAGGAAGATAAAACACGACAAACCAACAATTTTGTACATCGGAAACAATTTCTACGAGAAGGGGGCAAGAGAGTTGCTGCAAGCATTCGATAAGATAAAGAAAAAGGTCGATTTGAAATTGATAATCGTATCAAACACTCCAAAAGAGTATTTGGAGAAATATGGAAAGCAAGTTGAATTTCATGAACCAAAAATTCCAAGGCAGAAAATATTAGACGAGTTCTACACTAGGTCAGACATTTTCGTGTTGCCATCTTATCACGATACTTTCGGTATAGTATACGAAGAGGCAATGAACACAATGACACCAACAATAGCTACAGACGTTTTCGCAATTCCAGAAATACTAGAAGATGCTGGAATAACTTTGAAAACGCCAATCTCTTATTACAATGACAAATATCTTTTCAATTGGAAAAGTTGGGGCGAGTTCGGAGATTACATAAGGAGGCACCAATTTCCAGAATTCGTAGAAAAACTCGCGAAGAGCATTGTAAAATTAGTCGAGGATGATTCTCTTAGAAAGAAGATGGCCAGAAGAGGTCGCGAGTTGGTTGAGAGAGGAAAAATTTCTGTGGAAACAAGAAACGAAAATTTGAAAAGGATTTACGAAGAGGCAATTAAATTTTAGATTGACTTTCAGAAAAAATTATTTTAGTTGCTTCACTCAAATTATTT
>CAYJUY010000019.1:0-984 GCA_964373485.1 uncultured archaeon | reverse complement strand
TGTACTTCTTGTCTCTTCCAGCATACCCAGTATTTACTAAAATTGTTTTGAGCCCAGCGTTTTTACCAGTTTGTATATCTACAGTCTTGTCGCCTATCATCCAAGAATTATAAATATCTATCGAGAATTCTTTCTGCGCCTGTCTTATCAAACCAATTTTCGGTTTTCTACATTCACAACTATCTTCATCTATGTGAGGGCAATTATAGAATTTTTGAATAAGATTCCCACAAAGTCTATTTATGTAATTGTTAATATTTTCTAGCTCTTCATTTGTAATTATTCCACGCGCGACCTTTGACTGGTTTGTAATAACCACAACAACATAACCGTTCTCGCGAGCTGATTTTATGAAGTAGGGTACTTCTTTATACAAATTTACATCTTCAACTGATGTGATTTCTTTCTCAGGCATTCCTATATCCTTAAGATTTCTATCTACTGTAATAACACCGTCTCTATCGATGAATATTGCTCGATTCAATAATTACACGCCCCGTCTTCCAAAAAGCTCATGTTCAACTATTTCACAAATTATGTGACCAATTGTTATATGCATCTCTTGTATTCTCTGCACGCTTTCAGTAGGTACATTAATCAACATGTCTGGAATATCCTTGACTTTACCGCCACTCTTACCTGTAAATACAACAGTGAACGCTCCTTTATTTTTTGCAGTTATTAATCCTCTAATTACATTTTTCGAATTTCCGCTTGTGGTAAGACCAATAACAACATCTCTATGATCAACAAGATGCTCAATCTGTCTTGAGAAAACTTCGTCGTAAGAAATGTCATTAGCAATTGCGGTGAGTATTGTAGTGTTAACATTTAGTGCAATAGAATTCAGCATTGGTCTATCCAGTTTGAATTTGTTTACAAGTTCTCCTGATATGTGCTGCGCATCAGATGCAGAACCACCATTTCCAAACAACACTAATTTTCCACCACTTTTATAGCTCTCGACTATCTTCTCCGTAATTT
>CAYJUY010000018.1:0-8017 GCA_964373485.1 uncultured archaeon | reverse complement strand
TGGACAAAGTAGTTTGTGGCTCTATACTCACCTTCGGCGAGCCTTCTGCACAATTATAATCTTTTCCAATTTAGTTTGGGAAAATCTATTAATTCAAGTTTAATTAAATATATTTGATTTTATGAAAGCAAAGCGATTAAAAGCTGCTGCATTTTTCCTTGCGCTAATAATATTGGTGCTTGTAATTTCCTACAATAACTATTCGGCAACTCTCGTCGCGCAGCCAGAGAAAGAAAAAATCTCTGAACAAGGCGAGCAAACAAAAAATTTCCCACAGGTAAATCCGGGCTCGGCTGTGATATTTGTTCCTGCTGTGGATTCTGCGGGCAATGGTCTTTTAGGAAAATTTGAAGTGAAGGCTGAGCCAGGAAACGGAAAGACTTTGGCAAACATCGAACACCTCTTGTTCTTTTTAGACACACAGTCCTCGATACAAATCGCGAAGTCTGTTGCAACAAACTTGACAGGCATTGACATAACAAAGTACAACTTGATTTACAACATAGATGTTGGAGAAAATGTAACAGGGGCGGTTGGAGGACCTTCTGCGGGGGCGGCACTAACAATAGCAACAGTCGCTGCATTAGAAAACAAAACTCTTCGTCCAGACGTTATGATAACTGGAACTATTAATCCAGACGGATCTATCGGGCCTGTCGGAGAAGTTCCGCAAAAAGCAAAGGCTGCAAGAACTGGCGGCGCAAATATTTTTCTTGTGCCAAGCGGCCAAGGACTCAAGCAAATTTTCACTGCCGAAATATCTTGCGAACAAGTTGGCAATTTGAAAGTTTGCAAGACCGAATACAAGCCGAAACAAACTCTCAGCATCGACGAAAACGGCTTGCTCGTGAGAGAAGTTGCAAATATCCAAGAGGCATTAAAATACTTTCTTCAGCAATAATTAATTATGATTTTTTCTAGCGACGAACTGAGGGACATTTTCATCGCAATAGTCGCAACGACCGTAATATTTGCTTACAGTGGTCTGGATCACAATAGATTTGCACAGCTATTGCCTTCTGCATTTGTGGTTGTGGTCACATCGTTTCTGCTTCACGAACTCGCTCACAAATTTGTTGCGATGAGATACGGAGTAAGGGCATTCTTCAAGCTTTGGCCGTTCGGCGTGATAGTCGGGCTCATTTTCATGTTCATTCCGCCGCTGAAAATTGTCGCACCCGGGTCTGTAGTTGTGTATCCTCAAAGATTCGGCCGATGGAAAAGAAGATATCAAAAATATTCACGCTTCACCGAGATAACTTTTAAAGAAGTGGGCATAATTGCCGCGGTCGGTCCTCTCGTGAATATAATATTAGCGCTAATCTCTTGGGGGCTTTTGCAACTTGTTTTCCTCGGCAATTCTTTTCTCGCATATCTTGTACTGATCAATTCCTGGTTCGCAATCATCAATCTGATTCCGATAAATCCGCTCGATGGCTCAAAGATATTCATGTGGAAACCGTGGTTCTGGCTCGTGATGATCGTGGTCTCAGCAATCTTTTTGCTAAACGCCGTGCCAATATTCTTTAGGTGAAACGATTTGGAAAGGGGACTTGTATTCCACAATTCAATGCAACTGTCAATACCGATTTGGGTAGTTTTAGCTGCATACAACAATTTTCCTAATACGAATATTTACATTCTGATTTTTTCTGCAATTTTAGGTACACTTTTTCCTGACATAGATCATTTCAGTATGTGGAAGAAGGTGAAACACAATGGATTTTGGAATTTCATAAGATATTGCATACATGCAGATCGTTACAGGAAAACATTCCTGCCATTCCACAATTATGTAGCAATGCTTGTAGTAGCTGTTACAGCAGCGCTATTCTCGTTTGTAAATTTTTTTGTTTTTATTTTCTTCCTCGCATTTTTAATACACCTCGCATTTGACTTCATAGCAGATTTATTTATGATTAAACAACATACTCACTGGAGACTAAGGAACTGGTTCAATGGAAATAATAGCGGACTTTCAATTGCACAGCAAGTACAGCAGAGCGACAAGCAAAAACACGACTCCTGAAAATCTTGCAGAAGGCGCTAGGCTGAAAGGCCTCCAGATGCTCGGCACGGGCGACTTCACCCATCCCTCTTGGCTTGCTGAATTGAAACAAAAGTTGGAATCGGTTGAAGGAACCGAATTGTTCAAATATAAAAATATTTTTTTCATGCTAACTGGAGAATTTTGCACGATTTACGAGCAAGGTGGAAAAACAAGAAAAGTTCATCACATGATTCATGCTCCAAGTTTTGAAATTGTTGAACAAATTAATGAAAAAATTTCGAAGTATGGAAATTTAAAATCGGATGCAAGACCAATTTTAACTGTAAGTTCTCCACAAGTTGTTGAGGAAATAATGCAAATCAACAATGAAATTTTTATTTATCCAGCGCATGCGTTTACTCCTTGGTTCGGTGTTCTCGGCAGTAAGTCAGGTTTCGATTCGATAGAAGATTGCTACCAAGACCAAACGAAAAATATTTTCGCAATAGAAACTGGTTTAAGTAGCGATCCTGCAATGGACTGGCGTATTAGTTCACTTGATAAGTTTGCATTATTATCATCTTCAGACGCACATTCACCAAATCCCTGGAGGCTTGGACGCGAAGCAAATGCATTTGATTTGAAAAAAGTTACATACAAAGAAATTCATGACGCAATAAAAGAGAAAAGTTCTGAGAAATTCAAGTTCACGATTGAAGTCGACCCGAATTACGGAAAATATCATTATGACGGCTGCAAGAAAGATGGAATCAGCATGAAACCATCTGAATCAAAAAAGTTGAATGAGATTTGTCCAAAATGCAAAAGAAAAATGACGATTGGCGTTTTGAATCGCGTCGAACAGCTCGCGGACAGAGAAGAAGGCTATACTCCGAAAAATGCAATTCCATTCAAATCTCTTCTGCCGCTTTCAGAAATCATAGCAAATGCTATGGGCGTACAACTTTTTTCAAAAAAAGTTTTGGAGGAAAATAACAAATTAATTTTCAGATACGGAAATGAATTAAAAATTTTGCTTGAAGTTCCTCTCGAAGATTTGATTAAGACAACAAACGAAAAAATTGCTGATGCAATAATCAAAGTGCGTGAAGGGAAAGTGAAATATGAGCCGGGTTATGACGGAGTTTATGGAAAACCAATTTTTGACGACAAAATTAGAATTAAGCAAACTTTTATCGGACAAAAGAGCTTGACAGAATTTTAATGAACAACAAAAAAATCTTCATCATTAGTATTGAGGTATAAGTGCTGCAACATATTCGATTCCAGGTATTTTCTTAATTTCTTCTAAAATCTTATGATGTTCATAATGCGGCAACATTTCTGACTCGACATTTAGACAATATTTACGTCCTCCCCAAGTAAATGAATATAAATCTGATATCGCATTAACTCCTTTAATTTTTTCCAATTTTGCTATAACCAAATCATGCAATTGGTACTCATGTACAACATGGTCTCTAGGCTCGTAAATATTCGGTATTGAAAAATTTGCTAGTTTAGTAATCAATTTTTGAGCCGAAGACGGTCCTATAACCTCTAATAGACATTTGTACAATTCAATTAAAAAATATGATTTGGTGGGTAAAAAACCTGTTTGATGCATTTGCTTCTTTGAGGACATTAATCATTGATTAGTTGGTTAATTATTAATTTGTGTGGGTCCGCTGGGAATTGAACCCAGTTCTCCGCTTTCCACGCTTATTTTTTTTTTTTGAAAAGCTGTGTGAGAGCGATGTCCTGCCGTTAGACTACGGACCCGATAAAGAATTCTGCGGCTTGGAGTTTAATTAGTTTTATGGCTTATCTTATTTCTTCAAACGCCTTGAGAACTCTCACCTGAACAGTCGACTCGACGATGTAGTTGTAGTCGATCCTGAGTTTGACTGTCTTCGTATCCTGGCCTTCCGAATTTATGTTCGGAGTGACTTTGCAGGTTATCGTCTTCTGCTTGTTGATTAACTTCACGTTTGTTCCGGTCGTTGTAAGCGTGCAGCCTTCGGCAATCACGCTGATTTCGTCGAGGTCTATGCTTCTCGATCCGCTGTAAGGTCTTCCTCCGCCGGTGTTCGTTATGTCAAAAGTCACTGTGAATTCCCTTGTGTTTCTTCCGATAAGAGGAATCGTCCCCCTCGGCACGACAGTCAAAGGACCTGCTGTAGTTGAAATCTGCGTTATCGTTGACTGAATTATTCCAGTGTTCTTCACGTTCGGATTATCTCGCCCATAAAGAAGCATCACCAATTCCGCCTCTGTCCTGAACTTGTAATCAACTCTCGCGGTCACAGGATATGTTATGTCAACATTCTTCTCCCTCGATGTCGAATCCCATTCTTGCGTCGTGGTCTCTCCCGGAATCTGCCTTGTCGCGTCCTCCTTCTCCAGCCTAGTTGCGCCCGTCTGTACCGTTGTCCTCCCGCTCCACGAATTCGAATCGCCCAGACCAAAAATGTCGTAGAAAATGTTCTCCGCATCCACGCCCCCCTTGTTCTGCACGTTCAGCGTGAATGTCGCAGTGTCCCCACCTTCAACCACAGGCGGTGTCACGGTGAAGCTTGTGATCACAACTCCTGCAGTTCCAGGGCCAACACCTATTGGCGCTGCGCCGCCGCCAGCGCCGAAAAGACTGATACCTCCAAGAACCTGCGGGAACGCGAAAAGTACAACCACGGCAATAACTATGACGACGATTATGGCAACTGCTACGCCGCTTGCATCCCCCTTAAGATGATTAAAAGTTGCGTCTCTCGTCATGCTTTTCCTTACATTATATTTGGATGAAAAGTAATTTAAAGCTGATTAAAAACGCGATTCACTGTTTTGTTATTTCAAGCGTGTACTCCCCAATCTTGCTTCCTGAAACTAAAATATACCTTAATTCACCGCCATCTTGCGGCGCTGCTTGAAAGATGGCAATCGAGCAGTCACTAACTCCAGAATCAATCGCTACTGGTGCTTGACCAGTACTAGTTTTTATATAAACTACAAGCGACGTATCTGCACCACTTTTATCGCACCCTGTTGTTTTGATAGTGTATTTTTTCCCGCCCTCAATTTCAAATGAAAAGTAATCTTTGTCAAAGACCGTAGGAGCTCGTGGAGACGTGGTCGCTGTTATGCTATCGCTTCTTGTGACTGTTCCTGTTATCGGACCTAAACTCAAAGCATTTTCAATTGTGTCTGGCGCATCTGCTTCAACTGGCTTGGTTTTGGGAGTTATGACCAATGGCGCTTCGCTTGATGGAGTTATAGTAAGTTCTATCTTGTACTCGTCAGGACCCGGCTCTCTTCCGCGCGCAACAACTCCTTTGTCGACATAAGCATAGTATGTGCCAGTGCTCAACGTCTTTGAGTCGCAAGTTTCTGGAGCAGATGGCGTGACAAACTTTGGCGCACAAAATGCAATCGGGTCAAGGCCGCTGACATCGCCCTTGCTTGAAACAGCAGACTTGTCCCACCTCACATAAAGATCGTAATTGTAGCCGCCTCCCGGAATCATTTTCAGAGCAACTTTGGAATTTTCTTTAAGCTCAAAAGAAAATTGGTTCGCCTGCTTGTGAGTTTCTGAAGTTCCTGGTTTCAGAGTAATAACTCCAACTGTCGGTCCGATTTTCGGCGCCTCTATCTTCGGAACGCCTATCGGGAGGATGTTGAACTGCTCGGAAAATAAAATTTTGTAATTGTACTTGTAATTTATTTTTATCACGCCATCGGTCACGCTCTCTTTTCCTGCAATAGGCTTGAACGTGCAGCTGACGTCGAAAGGAACTTCTTGCCCGCTCACAACCAATTGCGAGCCGCCTTCCGGCTCTTCTGATTTCAACGCGTTAGTCGCGGGATCAATTTTGTTGCAGGAAACAGTCTCGAAATTTGCGAGCGTTAGCTTGAGGTCGTCGCCCTGCATAAATACAGGCTTCACTGTGCCGAATCCTCCGCTTCCCACGTTCTCGACAGTGAACTCGAGCTTCACAGGAATTCCGGAAATCGCATACACAGCAGAACTTCCGTCAGGCGCAACTCTCGCTTTTGGTGGAGTCACGGAAATTTGAATCGGGCCGAATGAGGGCTCGCTAACAAAAAACGATTGTCCTTTCGGCAGCTCGTCCTTGTCGCTGACTATTGGCATGTGAATTTCCCTTTCTCCTGCGTAAGGATAACTGACGGAATATCTCACATCCGTTGGAATTATCTGCGTGACGCCTTTAATCGCGGTGAGCGTGATTACAGCATCAACCGCTTCCCCCTCCTCGAGCGAAAAAATGCAGGAAGATTTGTCGCCGCACTTGACGGATGAAGTGAAACCTGTCGGCGGCTCCAAAACAATTTCCACCGGACCCTTTCCAAATTTGCCGTCCATAACACCTTTGCCGTTGTTCCTCACCGTGAATTCTATAGTTGTTAATTGTCCCTCGTAAGGCACATTGTCCGCGACAAACTTGTCCGACGCTGTTATCACATCATTGCTGTAGACGACTGGTTGAACCGGCGAGAATAAATTCAAGAGGTTGCCCTGTCCCCCAAAACTTCCGAAATACCAGAAAAGAGCAACAATCCCAACGATGATTAACAAAACAACTACAACAGCTGCTCCGCTCTGGCCTTTCATATAATTAATTTCTGCAGTCAAGCTCTTATTTCTGTCAGCCGACTCTCGTGAAGACGACAAGAGTTGCGTCCGCCAAGTCGTATGACGCTTCCTGGTCGAAGCTGAACTTCAGTGTGTTCTTCTCGCCGACATTTATTATGTTCCCAAAAACGTCGCGCGAAAATTGCTGGTTGAATGTCGTCAGCGGCGGAGTGTTGGAATACAGCGTCTGGCCGTTCAACGAAATCTTCAGCGGCGGCAGCGACGGCGTTGCTCCCTTCACGTTATATGTTATTTGCACTCTGTCGAATTTCTTGTACTCTTCTGGAGCCAGCGTGAAGTTGAAAACTTTCGGGACCGAGCCCTCATAACTTATGTCAAGACTCACGTCGCGAATGCTGTACAAATTCTCTGCCCAGAAGAAAATTCCAGGCGCGTCCGCCCTCACCGTTATCGTGTTGGATCTTCTCATGTTTGTAATGTTGAGCGGCACAATCACTTCTCCTGGTCCCACAACTTCCCTGAAAATCTCGCGGCCGTTCTGCGTGACAATTATCGGACCGTAATTGTTCGTGTCTTCCACAATGAAACTCACAGTTCCGCCAACCAAGACTGGCAGCTCCTCCTCGTTGACAATTCCCACAAGATTCAGCGGCTTCTCGAAAAGATAGCTCTTCGAGACAAAAGTTTCGCCTTGCGAGTCCAAGTTCCTGCTACCGGAGAGATAGCTAACTTTGAAGTCGCCGATTCCGAGAGTTCTGGAGGTCACCCTCTTGAACGCGGAAACCACGACTGTGACTTCCACCTCATCCCTGCCCTCCCTGCTCTGCACGATCAGCTTGCCCTTGCGCGTGCCAGCCGATGCGCTCGAAGGGACAGAGACTGTCACAGGAACGCTTTCCTTTTCCTTCAAAAGGCCGAGCTCTGTCTTCGACGGCAGGATCCAAGTCGCTATGTCGCCTGAAGTTGTTATGTTCACTCCACTTATCTTGCCGGATATGTTGATCGTGAAAGTCTCGAAGCTTCCCGGGTCAAGACTGAGCGTAATCAAAGCTGGCGAGACCTTTGGCGGAAATTCCGGCGGCGTGCTGAAAGCTAGCAGAAAAATTCCGATAAATATTATTCCGCCGAGAATCACGAGGGAGAACTCATCGAACTTCAACCTCTCGAACTGACCTTTCATCGCCATTTAATCACTGTTCCCAAATCTAACTTGGTTTCGTAAACAATAAATTCTTGAGCCAATCGAGGAAATTATTCAAATCAAAAATCGGCGGAGTGTATTGCGGCTTGGAGAACACAGGCTTGGGCTGAGCACTTGGTGTGGTCACATTTTTTGTCGGAGCCGGCGCTTTCTTCACAGTTGTTTTTTGTAAACAAATTACTCCGCAAAAACAGATCGGGCAAAAAACTATGTCTGA
>CAYJUY010000017.1:3898-8085 GCA_964373485.1 uncultured archaeon | reverse complement strand
CTGTCCATACTGTTGAATGCCTGAAGTCTCTCGAAAACCAGACGTTCAAAAATTTTGAGATTATTCTTGTCGACAATGGCTCGAGAGTCGAGGATTACAAAAGACTTAAAGACGCGATTAAAAAAATAAATCTGAAAATTGTTTTGAAAAGACTTGAAAAAAATTCAGGAATAACTGGCGGCATGAATTTTGCATACAAGTTTGCAAAAGGAGACCACATAATTTTCATGAACAATGACATGATTGCCACAAAAAATTTCATTTCCGAAATACTTGCGCCTTTTAGCCGGTATGAAAATGTTGGAGCAGTTGTGCCAAAAGTAAAATTTTGGGACAATGGTCCGACGAATGAAGTTCAGTTTTCTGGCGGCAAGCTCAGTTTTTACGGGACTCTGATAAACAAAGAAATGGAAAAATATGGCAAAAGATTTTACAACAGGGAATCGGAAGTAGACTGCGCGACTGCTGCTTGTTTTTTAGTTGCCCGAAAAGTTTTAGAAAAATTAGGAGAGGTGTTCCCAGATTTTTACCATGTTTTTTTCGAGGACATAGATTTGTCGTGGCGCGTAAGAAGTGCTGGCTACAAAATAATCTATGCGCCGAAATCAGTCGTGTATCACAAGGGATCCATGTCGATAACGGGAAAGGCGGCTGAAGGGAAACAAAAATTCATTGTCAGGAACAAATATCTCACATTTTGGAGAAACCTGCCAGCTCATGAATTTGCAGCCATATTCCCGCTCATGATTGTATTCGATATTTTAAGATCGGCCAAGCAACTTTTCAGAGGCCGAATGAATTTTGCGACATCGTCGCTGCACGGCTTCTTAGAATTTCTTGCCAACATGGACAAGGTGAAAACTCCGAGAAAGGGTAGATTGTCGGACCTAAGCTGGGAATTTGAGAGCATAGAGTCTATTAAGTCGAGTTGGAGCAAAAGGTAATAAGCAAATCTCTGCAAATTTGTTTTGATTTTAATGGCGGTTGGAGACAAGCTGATAGGAAATTCTGCATTTCTTTTTCTGGATTGGATCGCTATAACAGCTTTGTCTCTCGTCTTCTGGTTGATAATCGGCAAGACTTTACCGAGAGAAGTTTATGGAATAGTTGCAACTGCATTAAACATAATACTAATTCTATCGAGCGTGGCGCTCCTTGGTTTGCATACAACAATCACAAAACTGGTTTCTGAGTTCAAGGAAAAAAATCAGATGGGAAAAATAAGGAATCTTGTAAGATTTTCGATGAAAATTGGTTTGTCCATAAGTTTAGGTGTTTCTGCGGTCGTGGGCATATTGTCCCCAATATTGTCGCCCATACTAAATTTGCCTGTAGAGGTTATCATCACGGTCTCCGTAGGAATTTTCTTGTTTTCTCTTTTGACAATAACGAACTCGATAATGTACGCATTTCAAAGCATGAAGCGCGTAATGAAGACGGACTTTGTTGGTAACATTGTAAAGGTTGTTGTGGCTTTCATTCTTATTTCACTGGGCTTCTCTTACTTCGGGCCTCTGGCAGCGCTTATTATCGGCGTACTGACGATAATTCTGCTAAGGTTAGACACGTTGCTGTTAGCAAGAAAAACCGAAGAAAGTTTGAAGGCGCCAAGTTTGAATTTCCGCTCTGTATTTACTTATTCTATTTCGGCTTTGGTGGCGTCTATTGCTATGATCGGCTTCTCCAACACGCCAAACATAATTTTGAACGCTCTCACGAATCCTGCAGTGACAGGTCTGTTCGCCATAAGCCTTACGATAACGTCCCCGATATTCTCGATACCTGGAGTCTTGAACTCTGCTCTTTTTCCGATAACTTCCGGGTTATCTGCAGAAAAAGGCGGAAAAGCGAGTCAAAAAATTTTAATCAGCATGGTTTTGAGATACACTTCTTTTATAACGCTGCCTATAATTGCCATTCTTCTAACTTTTTCAGGAACCATAATTCTATTTTTCTCAAGCGGTGAATTCCTTCCAGCAATACAACTTTTGCCGATAGTTGGGGCCGCTGGATTTTTCTTTGGTTTGGGCGGCATACTGAACAACAGCATATATGCGATAAGAAAGCCAGTGATAAGCAGAAACATAATCATCATCACGATGGTAATTTTCCTCGCGCTTTCCATACCATTGTCTATTTTATTTTCCGCAACAGGAATGGCGATGGCTTATTTAATTTCTGTTTTCATCTACTGGGCTGTAAGTGCATTCTACCTCAGGAAACTCATAAAGCTCTCCCTTGAATGGGTGTCTATGCTCAAAGTTTTTGTCGCTGTGCTTATTTTTTCAGCAATTTTGTTCGGGATTGATTCGTTCATTTCCAGCAAGATTATAAAATTAATTGGCGTCATTTTTGCTTCTGTTATTTACTTGCTGACTTTGATTCCGCTGAAATTCTACAAGAAAGAAGACTTGAGAATTTTGTATTTCCTTTCGCAGAGGTCTCCATTTGGCAAGAGAGTTTTCATTAGAATGTACGGCTTGCTTTCCAAATATGTCTAATCTTTAGGAGATGCATAAACCAAAGCTAAAAATGGCTGTTCGAATTTTATTTTCTCCAAATCTATTTTGTAGTTCGACTTACGCAGGAAACTTATCACATTATTGTGAATATTTTTCCCGTGAGTCTCGATTATGATTTTCGGTTTCATTTTTGATAGAGTTTTTTTCGCTTCGCGTAATGCAAGCATTTCTGCGCCCTCTATGTCAAGTTTGATCAAATCTAATTTTTCCATGCCGAATTTTTGTACAAGTTTGTCTAAGGTTACGGAATTAACAAAATAATTAATTGTGGGTCCGCTCCAGTTTTTAACTACGGAGTCTACAAATGATGTGCCAGCTGGCCTGAAAAGTTTTATTTTTCCATTTCGATCGCTGATAGCTGATCTAAATGCTACGATATTCTTGTGTGGGTTCGACTTCGCGTTTTTTCTAAGATAGCGGAACGGCTCTGCGCTGGCTTCCACAGCAAAAACTTTCCCGTGTTTGCCGACAAGAGCCGAAGCCAAGATTGTGTATTCTCCAACACCGGCTCCGCCATCGATTACGTAATCGCCTCTACTTGGCACGAAATTTTTTAAAAGCTCGTAATCCTTTGAATGGAAGACATCTCTAAGCGATTCCAAATCTCTGAGCCTATGAAAAAATTTTATTCCTTTTATATTGAACACGGTCTGCTAGTCATTATTTTTAACATACCTTTCCATTTGTTTCTCGAATTTTTTCCTGAAAGATGGAGAGAAGGAAGACATGAGCTTGTAAATATCTTTCGACAAAAGAAACCTAGCCATCTCCCTGTCGTGCCTCAAAAAAATTTTCAGCCTCTCAAGTTCGTTCTTGAAACTCCTGATTTTGGTTTTCATCTAGAATCCCAATAATTTTTTACACGAAGCATAAAATCGTACCATTCAGGATGTTTCACATACCAATCAACAGCTTTTGCAACTCCTTCACCCAAAGAAATTTTTGGAGACCACTTCAATTTTTCTCTCGCCTTCTTTGCAGAAAGATATTGTTTGTCGATTTCGCCTGGATTATTTTTTCCAAGCACTACAGGTTTCATCTTTCCTTTCATTCCCATTTTCTCTATCACAAGATTTGCTATCTCTAGCACTTTGGTTGGCTTTTCCGTTCCAAGATTAAACGCCTCGCCATTTGTTTTGTTTTTATTTTGCGCAACTGCTAGAATTCCAGACACGGCGTCTGTTACATACATGTAATCGCGAATCTGATTTCCCTCGCCGCGTATAGTCGGGGGTTTTCCGCGCATTATCGAAGTTACAAAATCCGGGACTGCTCTCAAAATGTTTGCATCCCTTCCGCCTATTGTGTTCGACCATCTTACAATTGCAACTGGCAAACTGTATGTGTTGTAATAAGATTCGACTAGCACATCGCCGGCAAGCTTCGATGCGTCATAAGGCGACTTTGCGCCGAGCTGGTGATTTTCATCAATTGGAACATAATTTGGTTCTCCGTAAACTTTGTCTGTGCTAGAAAAAACCAAAAATTCTAACGATTTCGATTTCCTAACTTCCTCCAAAATGTTCAAGGTTCCAATTGCATTTACTTCGAAGAATTCATTCGCCCTTGTGAACGAGTGTATGACTTGCGTCAGCGCGGCCAAATGAAAAACTAGTTCCTGATCCTTGAGCGGCTTCTTGAGCGTTTCCGGTTTTGTTATATCTC
>CAYJUY010000017.1:0-3888 GCA_964373485.1 uncultured archaeon | reverse complement strand
CTTATCGGGTCTTCCTTATTTATCAAGACGCTAACATCTGCACCGGCTTTAATCAGTTCCTCAGTGAGCCATGATCCTATGAAGCCGCTTGCACCTGTGACGAGCACTTTTCTTTCAGCAAAACTTGGAGCCATATTAAATGAAGGTGGTTAAAAAGTATTTAACTATTCCCAGATTTTCCATGGCGGCTTGTTAAATTTTATGCCTGTCCACTTCATCTCTCCTTTGCTCCACACATCATTCAACATTTCATATTCCTTGTAAGTGTCCAAACACATCCAGAAATTTTTGTGCTCGAAAACTGCAAGCTGTCCTTCATTTGCTAGCCTTATCAACGGTTCTTCTTCCAAGACAGAGTCCTCGTGAAGATAGTCAAAAATTTTTCTGTTGAAAACAAAAAATCCTCCGTTGATTATATCCTCTGTTCTTGGCTTCTCCTTGAAGGATTTTGCCACACCGTCTGCAACCTCGATTATACCGAATCTCGAAATTGGATGAACTCCTGTCAGCGTAGCTATTCTCCCGTTTTTTTTGTGGTGCTCGAGCAATGCGTTCAAATCAACATCTGCCAAACCGTCGCAGTAATTCGCGAAGAAAATTTCGGAATCTATGTACTTCTCAGCACGTTTTATTCTTCCGCCTGTGTTTGTCTTCTCGCCAGTTTCTACGAAAGTAATTTGGTAGTCAGGGTGCTTCCTCTTGAATTCTTCGCTCGAAAAATGCTGTCTAATTTTTTCGCCTTTGTAGCCGAGCAGGAGTACGAATTTATTGAAGCCTTGGTGCGCGTAAATTTTCATGACATGCTGAACGAGCGGCATTTCTCCAATTGGAACAAGAGGCTTGGGTATCAAGTCTGTCAATTCCCTCAGCCTCATTCCTTGCCCACCGCACAAAATGACAACTGGCACATCGCTCATTTTAATCTAATAAAATCATAGGCGGAAGGTATTTAAGCTATACGACGGCCTCGTAAATCTCCAACGAGTCTTCTGCAGCCCGCTTCCAAGTCATTGTTTTCGCGCGTTTCAGGCATCTTGCTGCGATTTTTTTCCTCAGCCTCGCGTCTTCAACCAATTTCCAAAGTTCTTTGTAAAAAGATTCAACAGTTGGTTCAGTTATTATTCCGGCGCCACCAACAATTTCTGGCATAGAAGTCGTGTTGCTTGCTAGAACAGGAATTCCGCAAGCCATAGCTTCGCAATTGTGCACCACAAAACTCTCAGTACAATAGGAATTGCCTTCGTTTACTTCTAAATTATAGACTTGACCTTTATAGAGAGTTTTTTTGACATCTTTAATTAAGACCGCAAAACCTGTGCCGTCCTCTAAAAACCAAGATTTATTTGAATGACTATAGGGTTTTGTGTTAGACAAAGAAAAGTTAATTGAGTACTCTAATGATTTTTTGTCTTTTCTTCGGTTAGACTTTCTGTGTGGTTTAAGACCTAGTCTAATAAATGCAATAATTAAATCATTTGACAGTTGTCGAGAAATGGTACTTATTGAAGATGTCCCTTTGTAGACATTGCCGTCTCCTATATGTATCGCATTTAAAGTTTCTTTTAATATCTCTTTATCTCCGTATAAAATTTCGAATGGTATTCTTTTATTTTTGGCTCCCAAACCACAAAGTTTAGAGAAAAACTTTGCAATTATTGTACCGGAAACAATCACTCTTATCTTATTTCTTGAATAAATCGCGTTTGCAACTGCACCAAAAATAGATTTAATATTCCTTTCTACTTCTTGTGCATAAATTCTATCTTTGGAACCGAAAGAAAATTCTATATGAGAAAAATCACTTTTACTCGTAGAGCCTTCAGATATGTAAAATCCTATTAGTCTAGCCAATTTTCGACTAAGTCTAATTTTTCTATTAATTTTTAATAGTTCTCCAGTCTTCGGAGAATACCCCATCTTATACCAAACATATTTTCTATCATAAATCACATTGTCAAAAGACGACAAATCAAAATAAGATGTGTTACTGGCACCAAATCCATATCGAGGAAAAATTACACAGTCGCCTTTTTCTAAAAATTCAGCTGATATCCAAGTGGGTTTTTGCTCAGCCCAAAGACGGCCTTTTTTGTATTTCTTTTTAGGTCTTTTGAAAGCAAGAACTGGATGCTCGGGGGTCAGTTTTATGGGCTCATTTAAGGAATACGGGGTTATTTTTATTATTTTACCTCTGTAGTTTCGCTTGAAGGTCTTAACAACAGTTCCAAATCTACCTTCGTGAGTCAAAACTTTAGTACCCTTTTTAATTTCTGAAATAGGAGTTAGACCTTCATTTGTAACTATTCGGATATTCGGCGGTAGGCAGGGGGGTAAACCTAAACCTTCGCCCAAAGTTGGATAAACGAAAATGTCAAGCGAATTGAGAAACTCATTCTCCTTTTCAATTGGAATGTACCCATAAAATTTCGCGTTCGGTATGTTCATTCTCCTGAACTTCTCCAAATTCGCGCCAGCGCCCGCGACGTGCAGCTCTATGTCGTCCCTCTCTTTTACCATCCTTCTGAAGATCTCCACGAGCAGCTTCGCGTTCTTCCTTCCGTCCAAGCCTCCCTTGTAGCCGATTCTGATTTTGTCGTGCGGCTTCTTCTTCGTCGGGTAGAAAAATTTTGGGTCTATGCCGCCTGAAACAACGAAAACTTTGTCGTCATCTAAATCTGTGGACTTCAGAATTTCCTCTCTTGCGCTTTCCGATCTCACAACAAACGCGTCTGCTTTTTTCTTGCAAGAATTGAAGCACATCTTGAAAAATCTCACGAACATTCTGTCCTTAATCGTCAGCTCCCGCCTGTCGTACTGGAAAGGTAGCGCATCGTGAACCGCCACGACTAGAGGCCTTTTGTTCAGCCATGCGAGCGGCGCGCCTGTAACAACATAATCCGAATTGAAAACATCTGCCTGCTTGTTTTTCAGCTGACGTCTCAAGTAAAATGGGTATGGATACCAGGCGAATTTTGGCGCATGTGCAGTTTTGATCCAGTTCTCTTTTGGTTTGAAATCGTCGCGCACAATTAATTCAACGTCGTGGCCCATTTCTCGCATTTCTTTTCCGATGTAGTAAATGTATCTGCTGATGCCAAGTCCCATTCCACGCACGCCACTTTGTGGAACAGTATATCCGACCAGTAATATTTTCATAACTAATTCTGCGGCTTCCATTCTTTTAATGCTTTTTCGAGCCTTTCTGGAGTTCCCATGTCAAGAATTTTTGCTTTCGTCTGCCAACCGCTCAACTTTCCTTCTGCAGCAATTTTTGGAAAAATATCTGTCTCAAGCATGCAGTAACCATTTGGAACCATCTCAACAACTTCCGGTTCGATTACATACCAACCTCCGTTGATCAAACTTTTCGTGTCCTTGTCGGGTTTTTCAACAAATTCAACTATCTTGTTTCCTCTCATCTTTACCATTCCGCGCGATTTTGTTTCTTCGGAATCGACAAGAATTATTGTCGCAAGCGCTTTTTCTTTTTTGTGAAATTTTACCAAATCCAAAATTTTTGCATTTGTGAGTGTATCGCCATTCATCATAATGAAAGTCTCATTCAGTTTTTCTTTTGCCAATCTTATTGGTCCAGCTGTTCCCAAGGGCTCGTCTTCAATAACGTAATCAACTTCCACTCCAAACTTGCTCCCATCTCCAAAAAAATCGATGACTTGCTCTTTCAAGTATCCAACTGATAGCAAAATTTCTTTTATGCCATTTTTCTTCAAGAATTCTATCTGATGTTGTAGAACAGGCTTGCCCTTCAAATCAATCATTATTTTTTGAATCGCTTTTGTTAGCTTACCCATTCGAGCTCCTTTTCCACCAGCTAATATCAGAGCTATCAAACAATCACGAATTGTTATTGATTAGGTAAGTTATTTA
>CAYJUY010000016.1:0-8096 GCA_964373485.1 uncultured archaeon | reverse complement strand
AAGCATAGTGAAAACTAATTCTGCGGGGATACTTAAATCAAAATTGTTGATTTGAAATATATTTTGAAAAAGTTTAATTTGTCGCCACTTCGTTGTGAATTTCACTTGAAAATCATTCCAGTCTCCTCTGACCAGAGCAACAAATCAAGTTCGTCTAATGGAATTCCAATTTTGTCTGCAAATTCTTTCATTTTTTTTTCTATTTCCAGATATTTTTTCTCAGCTAGCGATTTGGGAATTTCATCTATCACGCCGTATTTGCGCAGGTTCTTGAGGATGTGTGAATCGAGTATCGCAAGCGTTTTTCCAAAACCAATATTGCGTAAGAAATGCGAAGCCTCCTTCAATCCGAAACCGTTAATGTTTTCTACTAACCAATCTCGCATTTTTTCTGGTTCTCCGAACGGCAACAGCTTTTCTTTTATTGCAATTTTCTGACCGTTCGAAAACGTTTTGCGCGCCTGAACAATGTATTTCGATTTGTTTTCGTTGAACCTCACAGTGTTAAGAAACGGCTTAATTTGTTCATTTGAGCCTGTGAATAAAAGATTATTTTTCGCGAGCGATTCTATAGCTTTCCAACATTGCGTCGCGCGAGACTGCGGCGTACAGATGCAAAATGCCAACTCTGCAAAAATTCTTTCGTCGGGCTGTTCTATTATTTTCTTAAACTCTTCAAGCCTCTGTCTTATTTCATCCTTTTTCAAATTGTATTTCGAAATTAATTCATCCAAAGACACGCTTAAGCCTCTTCATCTTAAGGATTCTTTCGCGCAAATAAAACAGTTTCGCTCTGAACTTCCACCACAAAGTAATTAACGCAATTCCAACAACCTCCATCGCGATCTCAAAGGTTCCTGGTTGAAATTCTACCGGTCCGCACTCGCTAAAGTCGTATGCCACGAGAGGGTAGAAGTACGGGACAAAGTGAGTAGAGTCCTCCACGAGATGGAGAATCACTCCGAGAAATATTGCAAGAGCCACGCTTTTCTTTCTTGTAACTGCTAAAGCAATAGCGCCCGCAGCGAGCGCGAAGAAAACATTGTGGCCCGCAGATCTTCCGCATTCAAGAAACCCTAGAATTGTAAGGCCCTTGTCGAAAATGTCTGGAAGAAGAACTCCAACCACGAAAGCCGCGACAGGAATGTAGAAAACAGATGCGATGATAAGAGCTGTTCCGATGTGGCCGAGCGGGTACATAAAGATATAGAAAGTTTAAAATATTAATTTATTGGAACAAATCTTGAATTTCTACCTTCGAATGTAATTTTAAGTTTTTTGTCTTTTTTAAGTATAGATAAGATTCTGTACACTCTATCCGTACTCAGATTTAGAATCTTCCTTGCAAGCGGAATAGTCACATATCCGTTTGACTTTGAAAATTCTAACAAATTTTCTTTCCAGTTTTCTTCACTTTTTCTTGTTTCTTCAAGTTTCCTTGCTTTTTCAGATGTGGCTTTAAGATATCTGTTGCGAAGATCTTTTTCTTTCTGCCACAGACCAGCCAAATTTCCATATTTTATTTTTAATTTTTGAACTTCTTCATAAAGCTGTATTATTCCGTCTCTATTCACATACAGGTGGTAGACTTTAGTCCAATTTTTTGTAGTATGATAATCAAGCCTACTTGTGAGAGGGAATAAAGATTCCCAAAGTTCTTGGGCTAATTTAGAAACTTTTTGATCTTGATCTTCGAATGCTACCAACATCCAACTTGTACAGCCACCATCATCAAAAATCAAAGATAGCATTGCTTGTAAACGATGTTCAAATGGTAATGTCAAGATAGTTTCTAGCAAGTATTCACGATCTTCAACAAGTTTTCTGAAATCTTTTTTGTTTAGTTTTGCGAACTCTCTATACAAAGAAATTGGAATTACAACTTTTTGCGTACCATAAAAGTCGCTAGTAACTGGTTTCCATAAATTGATTTTCAACAACTTGCATAAGGAAAGAAATCCTTCTGGTCTTTTGTTGTCCCAAACCGGTCTTCCATAAAAGTTGACAGTTCCATCTCCAATTCTGTGGGAAATTATTCTTGTGTGCAAAGGTGTCCATTTCATAATCATGAGATTTCTTTATTTTTCCTACATATTAGCTTAGCGGAAGCAACCAGTTACTGTATTGCAGCTTTAATTAAGCCATCAAATATAGGATTTGGTTTAAGCGGTCTTGAAGTAAATTCCACGTGATATTGTGTACCTATGAAAAATCTATGCTTTGTTATTTCTCCTATCTGCACTATGTTCTCTTTCGGGCTTATACCTGAAAAAGTCATGCCGTTTCTTGTGAGTTCTGGTACAAAATCAGGATTGATTTCATACCTGTGTCTGAACCTCTCGATAACTCTGTTAGTTTTGTAAAGCTTGAAAGCAAGTGTGTTTGGTACTATGTTGACTTCTTGATCTCCAAGTCTCATAGTTGCTCCATAATTGGAAGTCTCGAGGATTTTCTTTTGTGCTGGGAGCAAGTCAACGACTGGATAAGGTGTTTCCTTGTTCACTTCGGTCGTGTGAGCCTTTTCCATTCCGCAAACGTTTCTTGCAAACTCGACAACTGCGAGTTGCAACCCGTAACAGATACCTAGAAATGGAATTCTGCTCTCGCGAGCGAATCTTATTGCGGCCATTTTCCCCTCTACGCCAGTTTCGCCATAGCCACCAGGAACAACAATCCCGTCAAATTTTTTCAGCATCTCGAGTTTGTGCAGATTTTTTTCAAACATTGTCGCATCAGTCCAGAAAAGTTCGGCCTTCCTGTTGTTGTTCCAAGCGGCGTGCTTCAACGCCTCCACGACTGACACGTATGAATCTGGAAGCTCGAAGTCTCCTGTTCCAAAATATTTTCCTACAATTGCGATTTTCACAGTCTGCTCTATTTTCTTGATTTTGTCGATTAGCTCTTTCCACTCGCCAGCATGCGGGGGAATGTTCGTCAGGCCCATCTTGTAGCAGAGCCTTTGACCGAGTCCTTGCTTCTCAAGTTCAAGAGGAAGCTCGTAAATAGTTTTCACGTCATGGTCGGAGAAAACATCCTCCTTCTCGACGTTTGAGAAGAGAGCGATTTTGGTCTTTCTCACTTCGTCGATTGGCCTTTCCGATCTTCCTATGACGATGCTCGGCTGAATCCCCATGGACTGCAGAGCCCTTATAGAAGATTGCGTTGGTTTTGTTTTAGGCTCGCCGGTTGCAGACGGAATTGGCACGTAGCTGACATGAACGAACAGCACCCAATCTCCATTTAGCCTCATCTGCCTCGCGGCTTCGAAGAACATTGCATTCTCGTAGTCGCCGACCGTTCCTCCAATCTCGACAATTACAACATCGGGTTCTCCAAGACGTCCGACAAATTTTATCCTTCTTTTTATTTCGTCTGTCACATGCGGAATCAGCTGAACAGTCTTGCCGAGATATTTTCCATCGCGCTCGTTCTTTATGACCTGCAGAAAAACTTGGCCGGACGTTACATTGTTTATTTTCGAAAGTTTTATGTCGAGAAATCTTTCATAATGACCGAGATCTTCATCAATCTCCCCGCCGTCGCTCGTGACCCAAACCTCGCCGTGCTCGGTCGGGCGAAGTGTGCCCGCGTCAAAATTCAGATACCCGTCAAGTTTTACTGCAGAAACTTTCAGCCCACGCCACTGCAAAATTTTTCCGATAGAAGCGGAAACAATCCCTTTTCCGACTCCTGACATCACTCCGCCTGTGACAAAAATATAGACAGGTTTAGGCACAAAATACTATTCAGAGCGAAAAATAAATACTTAACCTTGAAGTTTGATTTCAACATGCAAACCTTGAGGAATGTTCACGCGCATTATTTGCCTAAGCGCGCGGTCGTCGGCTTGCACTTCAATTAGTCTCTTGTGTATCCGCATCTCCCACTTATCATATGTTGCATTCCCGTGGCCTATCGAGCTAAATCAGCTTTTGACTAATTTAGAGTCCCGTCGCCACAGGGAGTTTTCATTGTTGTTACTTTCATGATTTTTGTTGGCAAAGGAATTGGTCCGCGGTGGCTGATGCCGAATTTTTTTGCAACACCAATAATTTCGCTGCTAATCGTATCCAACTCCTTTGGATCCTTTCCTGAAAGTTTTATTCTTGCGACTTGCATATCAACTGTATTGACGGAAGGGTATTTAAATTCTTTCGGAATGAACTTTTTTTATGGAAAAGCTGAAAACTATTGAAGAGCTGTTGAACGGAGAATATGTTGAAGAGGCAAAAAAGTTTTTGCTCGTTTCATATGTATTCGAAATTTCTCCTGAAGACAGCAAAGAAGAGAAAAGAAGGAAGCAAAATTCATGGATTAAGTTTCTCTATAATAAGCTGGATGATGGCGTTCGCCCAAAGTTATTTGAAAAGTTAGAGGAAGCGGGATTAGTCGGGTACGATAAGCTGACGGACCGAGGAAGACGATACGCAGAAGATTTTTCGTATGAAATGCTACATCAGAAATTTGAAGGGCGTGGGGAATTGATAGAGTTTGTGGAGAAAAGGCATCCTGAATATTTTACTTAGCCTTCACGACGTCGAGCACGACGCCGGCTGCGACGGTCTGGCCCATGTCGCGGATCGCGAATCGCGCGAGCTCCGGGAAGTCCGCCTGCTTCTCGAGGACCATCGGCCTCAGTGGCTTCACTCGGATTCTTGCGGCATCGCCTGCTTTGATGAAATCTGGTTTTTCCTGAACAGTTGCGCCAGTTCGAGGATCGATCTTCGCGATTATTTCCTCGATCGTGCATGCGACTGATGCCGTGTGAGCGTGGAAGACTGGAGTGTAGCCTGCAGTGATGACGCTCGGATGACTCAAAACAACTATCTGTGCTGTAAATTCTTTGACGACTGTTGGCGGATTTGTGGCGTGGCCGACGACTGTTCCTCTTCCGACTTCTTTCTTGTCGACTCCGCGAACGTTGAAACCAACATTGTCGCCTGGGATTGCCTGTTGAATTTGCTGGTGATGAACCTCGATCGACTTCACTTCGCCTGTCACACCTGCAGGCTCGAAAACAACTTTGTCGCCGATTTTCATAACGCCAGTCTCGACTCGTCCGACAGGAACAGTTCCGATTCCCGTGATGTTGTATACGTCTTGCAGCGGCAGCCGCAGCGGCTTGTCTGTCGGCTTGCTAGACTCCTTGATGTACTCGTCGAAAGTCTCGAGAAGAGTTTTGCCCTTGTACCACGGCGTCTTGTCGGATTTCTTAGCCACATTGTCTCCGACATAAGCAGAAACTGGAATGAATGGAATCTCCTCGACCTTGTAGCCGATGGACCTCAAAAGAATTGACGCTTCGTTCTTGATTTCATTGAACCTCTTCTCGTCGTAATTCGCGGCGTCCATCTTGTTCAGCGCGACAATGAGCTGACCGATTCCGAGAACTCGCATGAGCCATGCGTGCTCTTTTGTTTGCTCCTGAACCCCTTCGCCTTGCTTCGCTGAAATAACGAGGATTGCCACGTCCGCCTGCGCTGCGCCTGTGATCATGTTCTTGACGAAGTCCCTGTGGCCTGGCGCGTCGATAATTGTCATGAACCATTTTTGCGTGTTGAACGGTCTGTGCATGATATCGATTGTGACTCCCCGCTCACGCTCTTCCTTCACAGTGTCCATTACAAAAGCAAATTCGAAAGTTTCTTTCTTCATTTCTGCAGCGACTTCCCTCAATTTTCTCATTTCTTCTTCACGAATTGCGCCAGTGTCGTAGAGAAGTCTTCCTATGAGTGTGGACTTTCCTGCATCCACATGCCCTGCAGTCATCACATTGATGTGAGGTTTGTCTGCCATTTTCTCGACCAATTTAATTAAACATAGGCATTTAAATATTTTGTTTTCACTGCTGTTCGTAGCTAGGCTGCTGCGATTTTTTCTTCACGTTCTCAAGGAAATTGATTGCTCTATCTATGTACCTGTCGATTTTATTGTTTCGACTTGTCGCGTAGTATGCAAGAGCATACCCCACTGCTGTGCCAATCACATTCGACAAAACAAGCTCCCAGAAATAACTTTTGCCCTCTTTCTTTTCTTCCGCCATTCTCTCAACCCCTATGCAAAAATGCGGCGATTTTTTCGCGGGACTTGCCGCCGACGTAGTGGCCGATGCAGTAGGAAAATGGAACGAGTTTCCAGCCAGTTTCCAGTGCTTCTGACATCGAACCTTTATAAGAATCGCGCATGTAGTCGACAGGATTAGTTGCATTCACTCCACTTGCGACATTTGCTATGTAGCTTGGGAACTGCGGAATGGTTTGAACGACAAAATTTAGACCGTCTGCATACATCACTCCTGCGGCAGTTACAGCAATTCCAACTGTGCTGAAAAGTAAACCTGTTCCAATTTGAATCGGGTGGCAATATTTGTGCAGGAAATTTTTGCACTTTTCAATCGCGTTTTCTTCGTCTTCTCTTTCTTTCCTAAGCGGGAAAAGTTTCTTCATGAGAAATTTGTGTCCAAATGCCATTAATTTAGATTTAGAACTCCGAATGGTGGTCGCAAGAATTCAGGAATACAACCACCCAGGGTGGTGGTAAGGACCTTCCAAATCATACTTGCAATTTTCTAACTGCGTCCTTCTCGTTTTGCCAGAAAAGCAAACCGGTTGCTTGCTCCTTAGGCACCCAGTCCGCGTCTATTATTTCATCGGTCTGAATTTTCATCGGCGTATTAGTCATAATTTTTACTGCATAAGAAGAAACTTGGTGTAATGTTCCTTCGGAATCATATTCGTACTCGTGAATTTTTTTCTCTACGAAAACGTCACGCAACCCGACCTCTTCAAAAATCTCTCGCTTCAATGCGTCAACTTCTTTCTCGCCATTTTCTATTCCGCCCTTCAAAAGTCTCCAGCGGTAGTTGAAATTTTTCAAGTCGAGTTTTTTCACGAGCAAAATTCTTGTATCCTTTCCGAAACGGTTGTACAAAACTGCCTGAACTTCCTTGCGAATTTGCATACATTATATAAGGTTTTTAGAATACAAATTGTATTCTATCTCTAGCGGGGTAGAGCAGCCTGGAGACATATGCCAGAATGCTCGTCGAGGTTCTTATGAACCGTGAATGGCTCATAAGGTTGCTAAGACACCCGGACACACTCTAAGTGTGGGGTAAAGGTCGGTGGTTCAAATCCACAAGAGAACCAGTTAATAGCTGGACTCTGGAGAACCCCCGCTATCGACCTTTTCCAACTCTACCCACTCTCTACCTTTTTTCACATAATTTTCTTTCCAAAAATTAATTGCACTCTCATCTGAAAGCATCTGTTTAAGTATAGTGGCTTCCACAAGTTTACATTGTTTTCTTTCCAATGAGAATCCTATTTGATTATAAAATTTTTCCGCATTTTTAATGCCCGAAGTTGTAAGAGAGAAGACATTCTTGTTAGCAACATAGTATTTACCCCAGATTTTGACTTTTCTACCCTTCTCAATAGACTGTGAAATGTGAGAATGAATTTCAAAATTTTTCATAAGCAAACTTTTAACGAAATTCAATAGTCTTTTATCAGTACTTACAAGACCTACTCCTACATCAAATTTCTTCTGAGCAGAAATTGCAGTAAAGCCATCTGAATCAAACAAACCTCTTAGAAATTCAGAAACATACGGCTCAATGTAACTTAATAATTTATTTGTAGATTGGGATAAGAATTCAAACAACATCTTAGAGCCCACATCAACCGAAAATCTTATCCTATTTCCTCTTGTGAAGGCGTTTTCTTTCATGACGGGATAAACAAATTTTTTATCGAGTAATTTTGTTAAAGTTTTAGCAAAAGTTTCTGCAAAGTCTTTATCCTTGACTTTTAATTTTATAGAATATTTATACCATTTAAATCTACGATGTATACTTCCATCTCCCAAAAAAAAACTCCTATAATGTAACTTAATTCTGGAGAAGATTTTATGAGAAATTTATTCATATTTTTATCAGGTCTATTTCTTCCAGTGGCCCATCTGTAAATTGTATTTTTTCTTAACTCAAAGTCATATTCAGCTAAAATTATGTCTTTAATTTCTTTTACAGAACAACCCTTATTTTTAAGAGAAACTACTCTTTCGAAAATCTCAAAAAGTTTTTGAGTATGTAA
>CAYJUY010000015.1:1100-8136 GCA_964373485.1 uncultured archaeon | reverse complement strand
CTCCTAGAATTCAGCGCGACCCAATTTTTGATGTTGTTAAACAGGCAATCCGTGCATATGAAGTTCGTGACCGGCTCTAGGCATATCCTGCAAATCGTCGTTTCACCAATTCTATGATTCATTTCCTCCACATTTCCTTTGCATCTGCTTTACTAATGTAAATGTACCATATTTATATGTTGCCTCGAAAAAAAATAGCATTTCAGCTCTATTTCTGAATAAAATATAACAAATTTATGAATATACTAAATTTTCTTAAAAGTAAAGTATTTATGTGAATAAGGTGTAAAAACAAGAGGGAAAGTGGTTGAGAACTAAAAATCCTTTAGACGACGTGAACAGATACATCATTTCTGAACTGATAAAGGACGGGAGGGTAAAATATACCAAACTAGCGAGGGATTTGGGCGTCACGCCAGCTGCTGTGAAGGAACGAATCGAGAGGTTAATCAAAAACAAAATCATCAAGCCAACCACTCTGCTCAACATGCAGGAACTTTTTCCTGTCGGGGCTGGAATTGGAATCGAGGCCGATCCTGAGACGGTCAACATTCTCGTGAGAAAGCTTACACCATGCCCGCTCGTGCTGAAAATGATGCGAACATCTGGCAATCACAATCTGATATTGTCGATAGTCGCCGAAAATTTTGCGCAACTCGAGAGCTTCATCAACAATCAAATTCGCTCGGAGCCGGGAATAAATCACGTCGAGGTGAACATCGGCAACAGCGCGGGCGTCATGCCCGACTTCGCACACATGCGGCTCATGCACGAGAAGGACACAGAACATGTGCCCTGTGGATTGAAATACAACAACGATCTAGTTTGTCTCAATTGCCCAGGCTTGGCAAATATTAAAGCTTTGAAAGGAAAAGAAAAATAATTAATTTGGTGAGGTTTGCTGAAAATGAACGAATACGATAGAAAAGCGGAACTTCTGAAGGAGATTAACAGGGAAATAAACGAGAAGATGAAAGATCTGGAGAAGAGCAAGATTCTCACAGGAATTTACAGCGGCATGATAACTTCTCTCCTGAGAAGATTAATTAAACTGGAAGGATATGGCGTCACGAATACAATTCTCAGGAGGGAAATGCGCGAACAAGGTATTCACGATGCAAAAATGATTGTAAAAATTTTCAATTTGAAAAATACAGAAGAAGATGCATCGAAAGCTTTGAAAATTGCAGCATTTTTGATTGGCTACAATCTTAATGTGGAAGGGGAAGAAACAGTCGTACAATCTTGTCCCTTTGCAAAAATGGCAATCGAAACAAAGGAAAGAACAATTTGCAGCGTGTGCACAGACTACGTAAATGGTTTGATAGAGGGAGTGCTTGGCGAGGATTACTATATGGAAGCAACGCATGACATAACTAAAGATGAACCGAAATGTTTTTTCCAGCTACGAAAGAGGTGAGGAAAAATTCAAAAAATCACTCATAGCACTTATAGAAAAATAGAAAGTATTTATAGGTTAAACAAGTTTAGTGATTAATTATGTTGGTACATAAAACTCCAGAAATTGTAGAATATGCAAACGAGTTATTTAACATACACGCAACAGAACGTGTGCTTAGAAAAGATTTCGGAGTTAAAAGCGAAAGAATGGCCAATGCGCTTTCAGAATATATAAGCAGAGGTAGGGGAGGAAAAACAATAAGGGCTGCTTATGTATTTGCAGGTGGAATTGTTGCTGGTGATATCAAAAGTCCTGTATATGCCAACCCTCTATTTTCGGTAATTAACAAATATCTACCTGCTGCACTTTCGATACAATGGGATCACAACTGGTTCCTTATACACGACGATCCAGAAGATGGCTCAAAAAAAAGAAGAGGAGGCGATGCGTATCACATACAGCACGGCTTGGATTTTGCAATAAATGATGGAGACTATCTTAATTTGCTCGCTGAGCAAGCACTTATAAAAGCTAAAGAAATATGGGGCATGGACATATTTTGGAGAATGATAAAAGCTAGAACTGAGATGTTGAAGACTACGGTTCATGGGCAAAATTATGAGCTTGAAAAAAGAAAAGTGCCTCTTAATGAAACAAGCTTAGATGATGTTACCTATATTCACAGAAACAAAAGCGGCTACACAACCCAGACGCCTGTGCAATATGCTCTTATTATTGCAGGCAAGCCCGATTCAGAAATTTCTAGATTTAAAGAACCGATGCTCAGAATAGCTGAAGGTTTCCAAGGAATAGATGATACTAAGCACTTGGAAATGGGAAAAGGAGACGACGGCGAATCTACAGTTACAAAGAAAAAATTTGGAAAAGATTTTTTGGGAGATTTGGATGAGGGCAAGAGAACAATGCCATTAATTTTAACATATCAAAGGTCTGACCCAACAGAGAGAAAGTTTTTGGATGATAATATAAGAAACGGTCCTTTCGATCCTAGATTTGAAAATACACAGATGGATATGCCGACTAAGAGAAAAATTTTGAGAATTATGAAAAAATATAACGCAATAAAAGATTCTAAGGAGATTGCCATAAATTCTGCGAATGAAGGTAATAAAATGTTAAGAGAACTTGTACCACCATCCAGAATTAAGGAGTTAATAGCTATCAACAATTACTGTATAAACAGAGAGAACTAAAATTAAAAATAAGTTTGCATTAAAATATGATTCCTATGATAATCGGCTTGGTAGGCAAACCGTCTGCTGGAAAAAGCTCTTTCTTCAAAGCCGCAACGATGATAGATGTGAAAATTTCTCCAGTACCATTTACAACAACAAAACCAAATCTTGGCATTAGTTACGTTATCATTGACTGTGTTGAGAAAGAATTCGGGAAAAGATGCAATCCAAAATCTGGTTTTTGTAAAAATGGAAAAAGATTTGTGCCAGTTAAACTTGTCGATGTTGCTGGACTAGTTCCAGGCGCACATGAAGGTAGAGGATTGGGAAATCAATTTCTTGATGAATTGAGACAGGCTTCTGTGTTGATACATATTGTCGACTCATCTGGCCTCACAGATGAAGAAGGAAACCCCACACAAAACCACGACCCTTCAAGCGACATAAAATTTCTTGAGGACGAAATTGATTTGTGGATTTTTTCAATCGTGCAAAAGGCTCTCCCAAAAATTTCCAAAGCAAAATCGAAATCAGAAACCTTACAGATTCTAATCGAGCAACTCAGTGGATTTGGTATCGGTAAGGAAATCGAAAATATATTCGGCAAATGTCCGAAAATAAATTCCATTGAATTTGCAAGAGAAGTTAGAAAAATTTCAAAACCAATTTTGATTGCTGCAAACAAAATTGATTTGAAGATTGCACAAGAAAATTTCGAAAAACTGAAACAAAATTATGAAAATATAATCCCAACTTCTGCAGATGCGGAGATTGCCTTGAAGCGAGCTGCTGAGAAAAATTTGATTGACTATTTACCAGGAAATGATTTCGAAATCAGGGGAAACTTAGATGATAGACAGAAACAAGCTTTGGAAACTATCAGGAGAGAAGTTCTGGAAAAATACGGATCGACCGGAGTGCAAAAATGTCTGAACGACGTAGTTTTTTCTTTGCTCAATTACATAGCTGTGTATCCGGTGGCAAACGTTAACAAACTTTCAGACAAAGACGGAAATGTTCTACCAGATGTTTTTCTAGTCCCTAAAGGCACAACTACACGTGAACTTGCGTTCAAAATACACACATCAATTGGAGAAAAGTTCATTGCAGGAATTGACGCGAGAACGAGGAAAAAACTTGGTGCGGATTCTGAACTAAAGCATAACGACATCATAGAAATCGCTTTCGCCAAGTAATTAAAATACTGGAATTGTAAATTAATTAGGTACAAATGTATTCTCCGCAAATCGAGAAGATGTTGAAATCAAAAAAAATTTCAATTGGCGACAGAGTCAGATTGACAAAGGAAGGTTTTGTAATTGAAGGCTTGCTTCTCCCAAGAATCGAGCTTGCTGATACTTTGTCCTTAGTCATCAAGCAGGACAACGGCTACAACATTGGAATAAGATACGAGAAGGGCGTGAAAATTGAACTTGTTAGACATGGTAAACCTATAGAAATTCGACATGCAACAGCTGAACTCAGAAAAGATTCCACAAAGCCAATAGTTGCCATACTTGCGGCTGGCGGTACTATAGTTTCCCGTGTAGAATATACCACGGGCGCGGTGTTCCCAGAATTTTCTCCGATCGATTTGTTAAAATCTTTCCCGCAATTGAAAGAGATTGCAAATATCAAAGGGCGCGAACTATTCAAACTTTTTTCAGAGGACATGACGCCCGAGCATTGGAAAATTATTGCGCGTGAAACCGCAAGAGAAATTATGTCGGGCGCGCACGGTGTTGTAATTACGCACGGCACTGACACTATGGCATACACTGCAGCGGCGTTGAGCTTCATGCTGCAAAATCTTCCTGTCCCTGTTGTTTTGGTCGGCGCTCAAAGAAGCAGCGATAGAGGAAGCAGTGACAACCTAATGAACCTTTTATGCGCCATACACACAGCGGCTCACAGCAATATAGCCGAGGTCTCTGTATGCATGCACGCGACTAGTAGCGACGACTACTGCTACATCCACCAAGGCAACAAAGTCAGGAAGCTGCACACAAGCAGGAGAGACGCATTCAGGTCTGTCAACGTTTTACCGTTTGCAAAGGCTTGGCCCGATGGAAAGATGGAATATTTACGCGACAATTACTCGAAAAGAGCGGACAGAAAATTGAGAGTTGATGACAAAATAAATCCAAACGTTGGCTTTATTCAAATTCATCCGGGAATCAAACCAGAACTGATTGAGAGCACAAAGAAATTTTTCGACGGACTCGTGATATCTGGAACTGGTCTCGGTCATGTTCCAACAAATCCAACAAAAGAAAAATTTGCAAAAAGTCTGGTGCCGGCGATAAAAAGTCTGATTGATTCTGGCATACCAGTTGTAATTGCGCCGCAGACCATATACGGGAGATTGAACCTCAATGTTTACACGGCAGGAAGGTTGCTGAAAGAAGCTGGCGTGATTGGCGATGGCATGGATCTCTTGCCCGAAACTGCGCTTGTGAAATTGATGTGGGTGCTTGGCCACACGAAAGATTTGGAAAAGGTAAGAGAAATGATGGCGATGAATTTCGCCGGCGAGGTTTCGGGAAAAACTGAAGCGGAAACTTTTCTGGTGTAGTCATGGATTACAAAAATTTAGGACTCAAAGCGGGTTTGGAAGTCCACAATCAGCTCAACACAGAGCACAAACTTTTCTGCAAGTGTTCGACAGCACTAAAAGAAGACAAACCGTCTGCAATAATTGTCAGAAAGCAGCACCCTGTTGCAAGCGAATTAGGAGAGTATGATGTCGCTACAGAATACGAAATGATGAGAGACAGGAAATTTGTTTACGAAGTTTTCAAAAATGAAACATGCGAAGTAGAACGCGATGAGGAGCCACCGCACCTCTTGAATGAAGAGGCTCTTGAGTCTGCATTAACAGTTGCCATGCTACTTAATTGCAAAATACCTGACGAGATTCATATCATGAGAAAAACTGTAATTGATGGGAGCAATACCACATCATTTCAGCGGACAATGATTGTTGGGCTTGGCGGCTTTCTAAATTACAAAGGTAAGAGAATTCCGATAAGTCAAGTTTCGCTTGAAGAGGATGCCGCGGCAATTGCAGGCGAGGAAAACGGTACGGTAAGGTATAGACTGAACAGGCTAGGAATTCCATTGATTGAGGTCTCGACTGGGCTGCTCGAAAAATTTTCACCGAAGGAAATTCAGGAAATTGCTTTTGAAATTGGAATGGTAGTTCGGTCGACTGGAAAGGCAAAGAAAGTTATCGGATCAATAAGACAAGATGTTAATGTATCAATTAAAGGCGGCGCGAGAACAGAGATCAAGGGAATTCAAGAACTCGGACTTCTGTCAAAATCAATCGAAAATGAAGCGAACAGGCAACTCTTCTTTATCTGGTTGAAGGAGGAGTTGGCTAGACGAGGTGTCAGAAAAATACACGACGACCCTGTCGTTGTTAATTCAGTTCTTGTTGGCACTTCAAACAAAATACTGAAGTCTATCCTAGAAAATGACGGAAAAATTTTTGCAATCGTTTTACCAAAATTTGAAGGACTTTTGAAAAAGGAAATTTTTGAGGGGAAGACTCTTGGGAAAGAATTGGCAGATATCGCAATTGCATTTGGTCTCAAAGGTTTGTTTCACAGCGACGAAGACCTGGCAAAATATAATTTAGAAAAAGATTTTGAAAAAATTAAAAGTTATTTGAAGGTAAAGGATGGAGACTTAATAATTATTCTGGGTGAAACTAAAACAAAAGGCAAAGTCGCAAAAGAAATTCTTGAAAGAGTTAGGGGCATGTCGAAAGGACTTGAGGAAGGCACAAGAAGTGCAACGCCAAATGGTTCAACAAAATTCAACAGACCACTTCCAGGCGAAAGACGAATGTATCCTGAATCTGATATAGTCCCAATTCCAATCACAAGATTTTTGTTGAAAGAAATTGCAAAGAATCTGCCAGAACCTATCAAAAAAAGGATTGAAAAATTAAAAAAGAACTACAAATTGTCGCAAGAGTTGGCCGAACAAATTTTAAATTCTGATAGAGTTAAAATGCTGGAGAAAATAGTTAAGGTAACAAAAGCAGAACCCACAGTAGTTGCGAATGCGTTGACATCGATAGCGAAAGATTTGGAAAAAAGAGAAAGGGTTGATTTGTCAAAAATCGAACATTCACATTTCATACAAATTTTCAATGCTCTTCGTGGCAAAAAGATTCCAAAAGAATCAATTCCAGATTTGATGAAATTCTTTGCAAAGAACCCACAAAAAGCTGTTGAGGATGCGATCAAAGAATTGAGAATTAGAACCTTTTCACGAAAAGAAATCGAGAAAATAGTAAAAGAAGCTGTCGCACATGCGGACGTACTTGATAAAGCGATTGGGATTGCTATGAGCGATTTGCGCGGTAAGGTCGAAGCGAAAACAGTTGTAGATATGGTTAAGAAGTTTTGGAAGAAGAAATAATTAT
>CAYJUY010000015.1:0-1090 GCA_964373485.1 uncultured archaeon | reverse complement strand
GTAGAATTGTTACAGCTTCTTGTTCAACCAGATTTTTTAATTTCTCTTGCAGTTCGTTCCGTTGTCGCCGGAATAATTCTTTTTATAACATCAAGGCTTGTCGGCGCGAAGGGGAGTTTGCTTAGCACCATGGGCGTCGCTTTCCTCAGCACAGTGATAACAATTTTTCTTTTCGAGTCCTACATCTTTCCGCTTTTGGAAGTTGAGAGTGCCGATATTCTTACGGCAATAAAAACAAACATTTTTGGTCTGGTACTGACTTACATACTTCCAGGCGTTGTATGGTTCTTTCTAGTAATGATGCTTCTGAGGATTGGACCGGTACAAGCGTTGATGATAGCTTTCGTACAGTGGTTGCTTGGTCTCGCGCTCACTTATTTTGGCGTTCTAACATTCCTCGCAGAATTTCTCTAAATTTCAGTGTGAATTTCAACAATATCCATGTCTTTCAGAACATAATCAAGACCAACTTTTATGCCGCTGAATTTTGTATCGTTGAATATTCTTGCGAACTTGAAGTCCTTCAAAAAATCTTTATGTATTCTTTCTGTAAGATCTTTCATCGTCGAACCCGGCTTCATTGCTACAGGCGGCAGTTGTCTATCTCCCCTAGGCGATTTTGTGTAAACGCGGATCAGATTTAATTTCGACCATATAAAATTTTTCAAAGAATCAAAGCCAAAACCGTCCTTTGCAGAAATGTTAAGGTATTTCGATTTTTCAACGAATCTCTTGTTTCTCACGAAAATTTTTTCCGTGTAGATCGCTTTTTCGTTCAGAAGTTTCTTAATTTCCGCCTCTTGTTTTGTAACATCGCGAGTCGCATCAAGAAGGACGACAATCAAATCGCAAGTTCTTGCAATTGACAAAAATTGTGGTTCAAAGGTGGAAGGAATTTCTACAAGCTGTATCGGAACATCGCCGTAAAACATCATGCCGACCTTTGGAGACTTTGTTGTGAACGCGTGGTCGCCGACCTTCACGCGCGCGTTGGTGAGGGAGTTCAGCAAAGTGCTCTTCCCGGACTGCGTCGGCCCGATTATGCAGACCTGAGCTGCGCCCTCTTTCCTCAGGCTGAAACCAAAACGGG
>CAYJUY010000014.1:7899-8344 GCA_964373485.1 uncultured archaeon | reverse complement strand
AAGCTTCTATTGAATACCATTGAACCTCACCTGAATCTATAATAGCATTGACAACCAATTTAAGATATTAAATTTTCGGGGCTCATGAATGGCAAAAGCAAAAACTAAAACTAAAACGAAAACCGCGCAGGAAGAATGGGAAGAAGCGCAGCTCTGGCGCAAGGAGAGGAATGGGATAAGGTGCGAGCTCTGCGCGGTCGGCTGCTTCATCTCGAAAGAGAAAATTGGCGCTTGCGGCTTGAGAAAGAATGTCGGCAACAGGCTTTTCACGTCAAACAATTCTGTAAAAGCTTTGGTCGTTGACACTGTCGAAAGAAGGCCGCTGTTCCATTTTTATCCGGGCGCGAAGTCGCTGTCGATTTCAGGAGACGCGCAAGAGAATTGGAGAATCGAGCACGACAGGCTGCCTAAGATTGGGAGAAGAGTGACGCCCGAGCAAATCGTA
>CAYJUY010000014.1:0-7889 GCA_964373485.1 uncultured archaeon | reverse complement strand
GAAGGCGTGCAGGCGATAACCTACACATACAACGAGCCGACACTCTTTTTCGAGTACATCCACAAAACCGCGAAGCTCGCGAAGAGGAGCAACATCAAGAATATTTTTTCCACGGCTGGAGTGGTTACGGAGGAGGCGATAAAGAGGCTGGCGAAGTTTTTTGACGCGGCTGTGGTAAATTTCAAGGCGAGCGGGGATGCGGAATTCATGGCGAGCCATCACGTGATTAAAAATCCGAGCCCGATTTTTGGCGCGCTCAAGCAGATGAAAAAACAAAGAATACACATTGAAATTACAAACACAATCATCCCACAAATCGGCGACAATCTTGAAAGTTGCAGGAAACTTGCGGAGCATGTTGTTGCAGAATTAGCGCCGACAGTTCCCTTTCACGTGTTGCAATTTCATCCAAACGGCAGATTTGCGGATTTGCCGTTCACTCCAATTTCGACTCTGGAGACATTTGCAAAAGAGGCGGAGAGGTCAGGCTTGAGGTACGTCTACATCGGAAATCTGATAGAGCCGCACGAGGCAGAGAGCACGTTCTGCTACAACTGCCGCGAGCTGCTCGTGCAAAGGATCAGCGGAATCCTTAAAAAGAACAATCTGCATAAAGACAGATGCCCCAATTGCGGAGTGAGAATAGACATAGTGGTTTGATGCAGAAAGAAATTTTAAACGAGAAGCTCCAGAAGGGCTGGCTGCACGCGAAGATGTTTTTCGAAGTGATGGGAGGCAGCGAGGAGGTGACGAGGAGCGCCCTGAACGAGCACATGGAAAAAATCAAGAAAATGGAGAACCTGAAAATAGTTTCCGAGAGTTTTGGAGAGGTTTTGAAGGTCGAGAGCCCGCCGAGGAAGTTGAAGGAGGCGTACTCGCAGATAGCCGAGGTTGAGATTGTTGTGAGCTCGCTTGAGAATTTGCTGTATGCGGTCATGTTTTTCGGGCCGAGCTCGATCGAGGTAATCGAGCCGAAGGAGTTCAAGGTCAACATCGATTCGGCGCAGTCGATGGCGAACGCTGTGGCAGAGCTTATGCACCGCTACGCTGCGGGCGGCGCCGGTGGAATAGTTATAAGCACCAAGAAGTAATGTATCGTTTATGCAGACCAAGTTTCTGTTTTTTGCATCCTTTTTAATAATGGCTCTTCCTGCCTTTTCAGGAGTAGCACTTGCCCAGCTGAGCTCCTATTCGATAGACGCAGATCTCACGAAGCAGGATGTTGCCCGCGTGAAGCTTGTCATGACCTTTACAGAGCCGGCTGACAAGTTCGAACTGCTGCTGCCGGTAAGAATAACAAATTTCAACGCGACCTCCACGACCGGCCCAGTCGTTTGCAGCAACAGGCTTGACGGAGTGAGCCTGATTTCGTGTAGCCTGAACCTCACGAGGGAGAGGAAGACTCTGGAGATAGATTTCGAGTCGTCTGACATGATAAAACCTGTGCAGAACGGCAGAGTTTTCACCAGCGATTTCAGCGTCAAGCTGCCTGTCAAAGACATATTCGCGGCTGTCAGGCTGCCGGAGGGGATGGTGCTGAGCGAGAATATTCCTGGAGGGGCGACAATTCCATTCTCGAACTCTACCTCGACGGACGGCAGGAGGATAACGGTCATTTGGAGGTTTGCCGACATATTCCAGGAGCCAATCAGCTTCCAGGTCTTCTACGAGCCGGGTATAGAGCCTGCTCCTGCTTTTGGTATACCGCCTCTCAGAGTATTAATATTGCTGGCAATAATCTTTGGAGGCGGCATAGGATTGATAGTTTTGAGGAGGTACAGGAAGACCCAGCAGGTCATATTCTCGGTGCTCGACGACTACGAGAAGAGGGTAGTCTCCTCGATAGAAAAGGCCGGAGGCACAGTCAACCAGAAAAAGATAGTTCTCGACACAAATCTCAGCAAAGCTAAGGTGAGCAGGGTCGTGCAAAAGCTTGTGGAGAGGGGCCTTTTGGAGGTTGAAAGGCGTGGAAGAACCAATATCGTCAAATTTATAAAGAAAAAATTCGGTTCCTAGCCAGATTTTGCCCTCATCAAGAATAAGATAAATTAAGTCTTTTTACAGGATTTAAAGGCTTATTTTAGCTCTAGAAACAATTAGCAACTAAATTTAGTATGTTAGAAACGATTATGGGTGGTTTTTGGTAGAGAAAAGTAGTTGTAACAATTGTTTCTGGATACATATATATACAAAATTTAACCATAATTGTTTTAAGAAAACCCAAGCACTGTGCTCTATCGACTTCGGTCGTTAGAGTAAGTGAAAGGTAAAAAGGTGAAAAGAAAAATGCAAATTAAAAAATTCGTAGCAACAGGCTTGTCAGCCTTAATGGCTGGCGCTACACTGGCTGGTGGAGCACTTGCTGCTACTCAACTTGGTGCCCTTCCTGGCGCTCTGGGAACAGATGGCCAATTGGACGCCTTTGTTGTAGTAGGAGCTGATGCCGCACCATCCGACGTAGTAGGAGCTATTGACGTTGCAGCGAACCTAGCAAGCCTTTCCTATACTGAGGTAGCTACAGGTACTACGACAACCACAACTGGTGGTTTGGAGAAGGACGGGATTACAATAGGACTCACTGCCAACCCGACTACGGGTAACCTAGGCACAGGTTCTAACGGCTTCCCGACCACCTCGGCCCTGAAGAACTCCCACTACTCTGGTCTTGCATCGACGAGCTTTACATTCAACAGCACGACGATAAAGACCCACGAGGAAGTGGATTTGTCTCAGGGAACTGGAGTCAAGATGAGACACGATCTTGCTACCGACAAAATCAACGGTACCCTCAAAATGGTTGTGGGCACCAACGGTAACGTGATCGCGAGATACGTCTTCGACAACCAGATCGAGAACGTAGGTACGATAACGAGCTCTCAGTACAGCAAGGAGCTTAAGATAAGCTTCCTCGGAAAGAGCTTCAGCATAGTAGGAGTCGGAACAAACAGCATTAAGATGCTGGCAGGAACAGTTGGAACTGCTACAAAAGATGGCGATGCGAGAAATGGTGTAACTAGCGGCAAATACACCGTCTATGTTACAGCAGCTGCTAACAACGACTGGTCTACCCTCTCGGTTGAGGATGACACAGGAAAGGTTGTAGACACCATAACGAACGCCAAGGAAGGAGACACAAAGACAGCCACTAAGAGCGGTCTTGATGTGAAGGTAACTGACATAAGAGTGACCGGTACAGATCCGGTGACTCAGCACATCGAGGCTGACATTGTAGTCGGTCCAACAGGCCAGGCTGAGGTCGAGTACGACGGTACTGCAGACACTGGGTCCAACTCGAAAGAGAGGTTCCCAGGGACAACTGACTGGTACATAACGTACAGGCCTACAAGCAGTGGCGTTGCCGGAACCGCTGGAACAATCTCCAACGGCGCTAGCGTCAACGCCGAGTACAGGCCGGGCGACACCAAGTATTTGGTGGCCGGCGAGGGCATTAATCTGCCCGGGGACTACGGCACGCTGAAGTTCCAAGGATTCAACACTGACAGCTTCTCCACGGTAACCATAAGGCCGGTAGGTCCGATAACAGGCTACAACTCGACAGACAATTCTCTGCCGGGTTCGACCATGTACGGACTCGAGATTTCGGCTGACGGTACCTCGGTGGGAGCAGGTGCCTTGGGGACTCCGAACTGGTACTCCTCGATGTACCTACTGTTCAACCAAACAGTAACGGCTACAGGGGGAACGTACCTACCGACGCTGATAGGTTACAAGAACACGAAGGGTAATATCCAGATCAACGACACGTTAACCACGAACGCCATAACTGCAGTAGTTACTGGCGCGAATGCTGCACCGCTGAGCAGGATAGCAAGCGGGGCGAGCCAGGCTGTGTGGCCAACCACAGAGCTCGGCTGGGCATTGGTCAACGTGACCGCGCCTGGACTTGGTGACGCCAACGGTAACCAGACGGTTACCTTCCCATTCAAGTTGAACTACAATGGTGTTGGTGACTCCACCTTCTGGCTGAACCTAACAGTAAACGGTACGGCTACAGGAAACGCTGGACAGCCTAAGATCAACGCGACAATAGCTTCCACGAGCTTGGGTGGCACAACCACACAGGCTTCGGGAACGTCTGGTTCGCTAAGATTCGCCTTCAACAACAAGACGACCTGGGTCGCTGACGCATCGAACTTGGCGTCTGACCTCCTGAGATTGGGTGACACAGCATCGTCCGCCGAGGACAAGGAGATAAACTCCACGACCGAGGCAGGCGTGAACAACGCTGGTAGGCTCACTCAGGACAGCGTCGATGACGCCGGCATAATTCTGGTCGCAAGCCAGAGCAACGGCGGAAGCGACAAGGTTGTAGTCAAGGTCCCTTCAAAGATCTTGGCTTCGAAGGTGTTCTTCGGTGGAACCGGCGCGGCAACGACTACTACAGGCGGAACAGTGAAACAGGTAGCTCCAGTTACGAATGCCATTGCAAAGCTCGACACTGAGGTTGGAGGCGCCGAGAAGGCGAAGAACCTCGTACTAGTGGGTGGTCCGGCTGTCAACAGATTGACTGCCGATGCCATGGGTCTTCCGTACCCATCCTACGGAGCCGCTTCAACAATAGCTGAGGGCACGGCCATCATCAGAATAGTTGATGACGCGTTCACGACCGGCAAGATTGCCGTGATCGTAGCTGGCTTCGAAGCTGACGACACTAGACTGGCAACTTCCGTGTTGCAGCAAGCTGCTACAAAGCTCGCTGGAGTAACAGCAAGCTCTGTTGTGGTAAGTGGCACTGAGGTAGCGACTGCTACAATAACGCCAGAGTAAGCGAAGGCTGAAGAAGGAGGAATTTAATTTCCTTTCTTCTTTTTTTCCTTATCCGCCCCGCATCAGGGGCAAAGACTTTTAACGCTCCGCGACGAATCTTAATTTCGATTCCATGACCGACGAAACTCCGGAAGAAAAACCTGGCGAAAAGCTGGATGGAAAAAACAAAAAATCTGGAGAAGTTCGCATCTCGATAAGCAAGCAGCAGATAATCATTTTCGCCGCGATAGTCGGCGTGATCGCTGCTGGAGTCTACGGCTACATCGCATACGTCACCTACTTCGCGCCAGTCTTTTCGGCAAACTTCGAAGGCCTGCAGCTCGGCTTCCGCGCGGACTTGAGGGAAGCGCAAAAAATCGAAGTCGTCCCTGACGAGAGCAGCCTGCAAAACTTTTTCGCGAGACCGCTGAGCAACGTCACAATCGCGTTCAGGCCGGTGTCGCAGCAAACGAACGGATGGTACAGCGTCGAGGCGACAGAGATTGTCATAAAGCTAAATATTTTTTACAAAACGAAATACGGGGCAGAGCCGAGTTTCAACGGGATCGAAGTCGATAGTTATGAAAACCTGAACGGCACAAGGGACGCTCCAATTGTCGCGCTCATTCATCCTGAAATTGCGGATGGCACTTTCGTGAAGCTTGACGAAGGCAGGAATGTCGTAACAATTTCTGGCGGCAATAGTTTGAGAGATTTCGATCTCGCGACTGCGAAGTTCATGATGGTTGCGCTCGGCATAAATGTTTGAAAAAACGAAATACCAAAAGTTTAGATAAGCTCAAAAACACAATTTTTGAATATAGAAGTCGAGTCAAATGCCGGAAATATATTTGATTAATCTTTCAATATTCAACACGCTACTCATTCCAGTAGTCTTCTTCTCGACGCTTTACTATCTTGTCGCATTCACGTCAATATTCGGCCGCGGCGTTTCCCAGAATTTCTCGCGGGTTGCGGCAAAAAATTTGCCGACAATCAGCGTGCAGCTACCCGTCTACAACGATCCTGTCGCCGCAAGGTGCATCGAGAATTGTTTGAAGTTCGACTACCCGCGCGACAAATATAAAATAGTTGTTGCAGATGACAGCACAGACGAAGTAACGAAAAAAATAATTGACAGTTTTGCGAAAAAATATCCTGACAGAATAAAAGTTTTCAGAAGGGCAAACAGAAAGGGTTTCAAAGCTGGCGCGCTGAACAATGTTTTGAGCCACACCAATGAAGATTTCATAGTCATTTTCGATTCCGATTTTATGCCGAAAAAACATTTCTTGCGAAAAATAATCGAGCCGTTTTTCAAAGACGAAAAAATTGCGATAGTCCAATCAAACACGAAATGGCTGAATGACGGCTACAATTTGGTTTCTCGTTTTGCCTCTTGTACTCTATATGCGTATTACAACTGCTTGATGCCGCTCACAAACAAGATTGGCATTGCCTTTCTCGGCGGAACCGGCGGCGCAATAAGGGCATCTGTCTTGAAAAAAGTTGGCGGGTGGAACGAGAAAAGTTTGACAGAGGATTCGGATCTTTCTGTGAAATTACTCGACAAAGGGTACAGGTCTGTCTACCTTTACAATCTTGAGGTGAAGGGCGAGGTGCCGATCACGTTGAAGAGCCTCGTCAAACAACAAGCAAGATGGGCATACGGAACGACTCGCGTTTTTGTAGACAACTGGAAGAGCATATTTTTCAGTCCAAGTTTCAGTTTTTTCCAGAGGACCATGTTGATTTTCATAACGCTCGGCTACATAGCGTCTCCACTAATTTTTGGAATGGTGTTAAGCGGAAACTTGGGATGGGCGCTGACGCCACCAAAAACAATTGGAGTTTCAGACATCCTGGAATTTACAAGAAACATGGTTGCAACTTCAGGTTTCTTTTTGCTTGGAGCGCTTGGCCTCTACAGAGCTGGAAGATTACACGATCTGCCTCGCGCTTTGTTATCGATGGCGACGGTTGGGATTTTACTCACAGTTACAAACTTTGTCGCATTTCTTCGTGCGGTATTCGGCGCTAGGACCTGCTGGATAAGGACGCCAAAGATGGGGAGCATTTCGATCTACGAATTCTTCAGAGAACTTTTCAAAATGGATTGATCAGTGAACCTTCTCCCATTTCTCGCCGCGGTCCCTTTCCAAGATTTGGAAAACAGTTGCGGCAATGTAAACAGCCAGCACAACAATTGTGTAAGGGAAGAAGAATAGCAACGCAAAAATTAAGTGCCAGCTCGGTCTTGCAAATTTTAGAATCGAGTATACCCCAAAACCAAAGCTCAGAAAGAAAACAATTATTGTGAGAAAATTAAGAGCGTTGAGAGGATAGTTCGCGATCGTGATGTTGTATATGAAATCAGCCATCCCGTAAGTTGTAAGCCATTTTATGAAATATACGACGACATCAGCAGAAAAATAATTTCCTTGAGATACGAACCAGTGGAAGTATCCGAAAATTATTTGATACAATACAAGTGGGAGATAGATTAGCGCGTGGAAAAACCAATACATTTGTGTCGGAATCGAGTAAAGACCAACTGCAGAGAAGTTTTTGTTCAGGATCACATCAGGATGCTTTCTCATTACTTGAAGCGTCCCGCGCGTCCATCTCACTCTTTGCTTCATCCAGCCTGCGATAGTCTCAGGAACTTTCGTATACGCTACTGAGGAGGGGACCATTCTTATTTCATAACCGGCTTTTTTCAAATACATGCAAATGTCGTAATCTTCCACAGCGGTATCTCCCTTCAGTCCACCGACTTGCGCGAGCATAGATTTCCTGAAGGCGCAAAATCCTGGAACTATGCAAGAGCCACGCACATTGTCGACCACATATCTCCACCCCGTCGAGATTGCATATTCGAACTGCTGGAACCAAGTAAGAATGTTGTTGGAAACTTTCGCGCGAAGAGTGGACGCAACGGCAGCCACATTCTTCTCGACGAATGGCTGTACAATTTCCATCAGAGCGTTTTGTTCAATTTCGGTATCCGCATCAAGCACTACGAAAATTTCGTTTCTTGCATGTCTTATCGCTGAATTTATCGCCTTCTCTATTCCTATATGACTCGACCTGATTAGACTCACATTCTTGTTCAATTTAAA
>CAYJUY010000013.1:5990-8684 GCA_964373485.1 uncultured archaeon | reverse complement strand
CTCTCACCGCAGCAATATACACATGCAGGAAAAAGATGAAGACGCTAGTTGTAACAGTTGACATCGGTGGACAAAATCTTCTTACCGAGCAGGAGGAAAACTATCCGGGCTATCTTGAGATGAGCGGGCCAAAACTGATGCAAATCTTTCAAGAGCAGGCAGTCAAGTTTGGCGCGGAATTTGTTTTTGGAAAAGTCGTGAAGCTCGAAAAGATTAACGACGAATTCAAAGTGACTCTTGGTGATGGGGAAGAGTATATCGGCAAAACTGTGATTCTCGCTTTCGGGAAAATTGCTAGAAAGCTTGGCGTCCCTAATGAAGACAAATTTATCGGGCGAGGTGTGCACACATGCGCAACATGCGACGCACCATTTGCAAAAGGTAAGACGGTTGCTGTCGTCGGCGGCGGCAATTCTGCTGTGGAAGCGACTGAACTTCTGTCGAAGTTTGCGAGCAAAGTTTATTTGGTTCACAGGAGAGACGACTTTCGCGCTGATCCGATAACAGTTGATAAAGTGAAGAATTTGCCAAATGTCGAATTTGTTTTGAACAGCGAGGTTCGCGAGATTAAGGGCGAAGAAAAAGTAAAAGGAATTACAGTTGAAGATGTAAAAGCAAACCAAAAAAGAGAAATCGCACTTGATTCCGTATTCATCGAAATTGGCTACATTCTCGATACGGAATGGGTGAAGCATTTGGTCAAAACCAACGAGCTTGGCGAAATAGTCGTTAGCAAGAAGACAGAGACTTCACAGCTAGGAATTTTTGCAGCAGGGGATTTGACAGACTCGCCATACAAACAAACTGTTACGGCAGCGGGGGAAGGTGCGATTGCAGGACTATCTGCATATAACTATCTTCGCGAGAAAGAAGGAAAGCCTGCAATTAAAGTTGATTGGGATTAAGTCATTGAATAGATTTCAAAGTTATTTCTCGAATTTCTTCTGCAACTTCTTCAATTGGTCTATCGCTATTTATGACATAAACATTCGGAAAATAATCTCTCAATTTCATGTAATTGCTTCTTATTTTTTCTAGTTTTTCTTTTTCTTCAAAAAGTTCTAGGTGCGAAAGCCTTTGTTCTGATATTCTCTTAATGCAAACTTCTGGTGGCGCATCTATAATGAAAGTTAAATCTGGTATTCTAAATTTCGAATTAATTAATTTTAAAAATTCCATATCGACATCAAGAGATCCGAATGCAATTGTAGAAAAGATATAACGATCTGATATAACAACCTTCCCCTCCTTGAGCGCTGGCTCTATTTCAGAGGACAAATGATGTGCACGGTCAGCAACAAATAACAGCTGAAGCGCAAGAGACGATGTAATAATTTCCTTTCTCAATATTGATTTGATAAGACCCCCTATCATTTGTATCGTCTGCTCTTTTGTAAGGATAGCAGGCCTCCCACTGCTTTTTAAAAAATTTTTCAAAAGTTCTACCTGCGTAGACAAACCAGAACCGTCTAGGCCTTCAAACACTATAAACTTTCCTTCCATATCTAGCCTCCGTATTTCTGTTTGATTTCTTCTAGTTTCTTGTCGATTCTCTTTTCAGATTCAAGCCTCTCAAGTTCATAATCCTTCATGTCGACAAATTTTATGAATTCTGCGATGTTTGGATGAACTTGTTTGACTTTTTTGAAAATTTCTTGCGCAATTTTTCTGTAGCTTGGATGCCCTTGTTGCGATGCACGAAGCTCTGTTAAGTGGCAGACTTCCCTTAGATTCATTGTCATGTACCATCTAATTCTGAAACCAAGAGGTACAACATATTGAGCTTGTAATGGAAAAACTTTTTTAATTTTCAAAAATACTTCTTTAGCATTGTTCATCGCATTTTCATATTCCTTTTTGAATCCTGCTTCGACCAATTCTTTCGGGACGACAAATCCGTGTTTCACGTCAAGCAGTTGTCTTTCTTGCGTGAGAATTCTGTGCCTGTGCAAATCACGATATATTCCAAAATCTGCGAGAATGTCGAATGTGTAAAATGTATTTTCAAGAGCGCGTCCTGGCTTATGCCTTCTATTCGACCTTCTACTAAGATATTCATGGACAACTTTCTTTCTTTGCTCGTTTGACATATTTCTAGCTTTTTTGACGAGCTGTGACATTGGCAGATGTGAAAATGGATATAACATTGCTGCGATAACTTTTATTTCGCCATCCGGATCGTATTCAGCAAGTTCAACTTCATTCACAGAATCATGTTCTTCAGAATTCAAGATTTCTTTTGAAATACCCCACAAAGCATTCTGTGTTTCAGAAATGTAGTTCTGTGTTTCAACTCCATATTTGTCAACGGATCTTTTCACAAAGGACGGAATTACTTTGCTCAGTTCAATATGCATAGATTCCGCAATTTCACGAAATTCTTGCAATGGGCTTGCCAACATTTTTGTAATCAAATATTCGAACGCCCTACCATTCCCGTAAATTCCCACATTCGTGAGAGTTGATGCAGGCAACAGCACGCGCAAGATATCGCAAGCCTTTGCACGAACAGTCGCAGCATAAGCCCTATCAGTAACTTCAGCAGGTTTTGGAAATCTCTCCATCACGAATTGTTTCATCGGCTCGACAAGGTTCGAGTAAGTATCGAAAAGAAAATCGCAAGCTTGAATGTAATCATCTGCAAATTCCGAATTAATTACTGTAGTTTCTCTGTAGTAACGATAGTTAGATCGG
>CAYJUY010000013.1:0-5980 GCA_964373485.1 uncultured archaeon | reverse complement strand
GAAGAAGACATATCTTGTAGATTTTTCAAGCGGCGACAAACCAATCCTCGAGTCTTCCAAAATTTTTGTCGCAAGAATGGAAACATCTTCGCATGCGATATTCGCTCCACCAAGCTCTGCAACTGAATCGTCTCCGTATCCGACAAGAACTCTGTCGTAAAATTCCTCAGCTTTTTTAACCGCAATGAATTGATTCATTCCATTTGCTGTGTCAAAGCCAACAATTTCTTTGAATCCCATTTCAGGAGCATTTATGAACTCGTCAAGTAAAATTCTCCTCAAACTTTTTGTGGATCTGCTATAGCGCGAGAATAATGCGCCCTTCACGACTTCAGGAATATTAATCAGCGCAAAAATTGACTTATCCAAATTAGTGAAAAATGGCTGGATTATTTTCTTTTCCTCTTCTGTAAATTGCTCCATCAAATCAACTCTTTGTATAATGGGAATCTTTTGCACAATTCCATAACTTCTTGCCTGACCTTTTTTATGGTCTCGTTGTTTTTCATTTCTTCCACGAACCTCTTGACATACTTGCCTCTATCCTCCTTGTTTTCTGGCAATTTGTAGTTCTTGGTTTCAAATATTATTTTCGCTATCCAACTTCCAATTATTTTCATCTCTTCTTCTTTCATGCCGCGGGAAGTTATTGCAGGAGTTCCCAATCTGACACCGCTTGGGTAGAATGGCGAAGAAGGCTCGTTTGGAATTGTGTTTTTGTTTAATGTCATTCCTGCTAGGTCCAACGCCTTCTCCACGAAGATTCCCATTCCCTTTCCAAATGGCGTCAAATCAATAAGCATCAAATGATTATCAGTTCCGTTCGTCACAATATTCAAATTGTTTTTCATCAATTCTTCTGCGAGGATTTTTGCGTTCTTCACAATTTGCTTTCCGTATTCCTTGAATGACGGCTTCATCGCTTCTCCAAGCGCAGCAACAATTGCAGCAGTTGTATGATCATGAGGACCTCCTTGTATTCCCGGGAAAATCGCTTTATCAATTTTGTTTGGCAATTCTGGATCTTTTTCGATTCCTTTTTGCGTGACCATGATTATTCCTGCGCGCGGTCCTCTCAAAGTTTTGTGAGTCGTTGTTGTGACTATATGCACATAAGGAACAGGAGTCTTATGCACACCAGCAATGATTAGTCCGGCTATATGAGCAATATCTGCCGCAAGATATGCACCAACTTCATCAGCAATTTTTCCAAACTCTTCAAAAGGAATTTCCCGCGAATATGCAGATATCCCACACCAGATTAATTTTGGTTTGTATTTGCGCGCAAGCTCTCTAACTTCATCCATATTCAGATAACCATCAGGCTTGACATGATACTGGACGCTCTTGAAAAATATTCCACTCGCGCTTGTTGGATGCCCATGGGTTAGATGCCCGCCATCAGGAAGCGCTTGCCCCATTATGTAGTCGCCAGCTTTGCACACAGCCATGTAAACTGCAAAATTTGCCGGACTTCCCGAGTAAGGTTGGACATTTGCGTGAACAACTCCAAAAAGTTTTTTCACACGTTCGACTGCAAGCGACTCTATTGCATCAACCCATTCATTTCCACCATAATACCTTTTGAACGGAACTCCCTCAGAATATTTGTTCGTGAAAATTGTGCCTATCGCTTCGAGAACAGACTCGCTGACATAATTCTCAGAAGGAATTAATTCGAGACCTTCTTTTTGTCTCTTCAGTTCTTTCAAAATGATTTCAGCAACTTCTGGATCGGTCTCACGGAGATTTTGCAACCAAGTCATGAAATCCTTTTATGTTAAGTTGGAGCGAACAAATAAATGTTTGATTTTTAAGTTAGTAACGACTCAATAATTATGATGGCTGGAAAACTTCTGCAAAACAAAGTTGCAATCATAACCGGCTCAACAAAAGGGAACGGCAGGGCTATGGCAAATCTTTTTTCAGAGCATGGCGCAAATGTTGTCATCACAGGTAGAGACGAAAATGAAGTGAAAGACGTAGCTAATGAAATCACCAAGGCTTACAAAACAAATACGTTAGGACTTCGGATGGATGTTACGTCTGCTGAAGAAGTTAAAAATTTGATTACAAAAACTTTTGAGAAGTACAAACGGATTGACATCTTAGTGAATAATGCAGGTTTTCCAATTAAAGACGAATTGTGGGACACTCCTTTTCACAAAATCAGCGACGAAGATTTGGAAAAAGTTTTAGACGTCGATACAAAAGGAACATACCGATGTTGCAGAGAAGTTTTGCCGATTATGATGAAGCAAAAGAACGGTCTTATAATTAACATTTCCTCAACACCTGCTGTTGGAGGATACGATAAAGGCGCACCTTATACCGTCGCTAAATCTGCCAATCTTGGAATAACAAAGCACATAGCAAAAGAGTATGGGAAATTTGGAATTCGTTGCAATGCAATCGCCCCTGGAACAATAGCAACACAGAGAAATTGGGAAAGACTTTCTGAGGATGAAAAGAAAGAACTCATTTCAACGATTCCGCTTGGCAGATATGGAAAGCCTGAAGACATTGCTGGAGTTGCATTAATGTTAGCAAGCGATTACGCATCTTTTGTAAATGGTCAGACAATTGTAGTCGATGGCGGAGAAATTACAATTTGAGTAGGGATTAAACTTATATTTAGTTGAACAGAACGTTCTTTCGTGGAAGCAGAAAAATTCGCTGATGAATTCGGTCCCGAACTGATTTATGAAGTATACGATTACAAAACTGGCTTGAAGGGCATTACAGTAATTGACAATACTGCACTCGGTCCGGGAAAAGGCGGAATAAGAATGACGCCAACTGTGAATGTGGAAGAAGTTTTCCGCCTCGCAAGAACAATGACTTGGAAAAACGCGTTAGCAGAACTTCCGTTTGGCGGAGCAAAATCAGGGATTATAGCTGATGTGAAAAACATTTCTCGCGAAAAGAAAAAGCAACTTATACAATCGTTTGCTCGAGCGTTGAAGCCAATTTGTCCCAACAAATATATCGCCGGGCCCGATGTGAACACTGCAGAAGAAGAAATGAAATGGTTCGTAGAAGCCAACGGAAATTTGAGATCTGCAACAGGAAAGCCGTCCAATCTTTGCGTCAAGCCAGGCGAGAAGTGTGGAATTCCGCATGAGTATGGTTCTACAGGTTATGGAGTTTCGATTGCAACAACTATTGCAGCAAATCATGCTGGTCTGAATATCAAAGGTCTTACAATTGCTATAGAAGGTTTTGGAAATGTAGGTACATTTGTTGCGAAGCACATGGAAAAGGTCGGCGCGAAAATTGTTGCGGTGAGCGACAGCAAAGGTTGCATATACAATCCTGATGGTTTGTCTGCAAAAATTCTGATTGGAGTAAAAGAAAAAACAGGATCTGTCATAAACTACAAGGATGGCAAAGTATTGCCAAACAAACAAATTTTCGAGCTACCTGTTAATGTTTTAGTACCAGCTGCTCTTCCTGATGTGATTACAAGAGAGAATGTTGCACGCATCAAAGCAAAAATAATTGTGGAAGGTGCTAACATACCTACAACTCCAGACATAGAAGAAATTCTGCACAAGACAGGCACTCTAGTCGTGCCAGATTTCTTGGCGAACGCAGGAGGAGTTATCTCTTCATATGCAGAATACAGGGGAAAAAATCCGAAAGACATGTTTGCAATCGTGAAGAAAAAAATAGAGAAGAATACGAAATCAGTCTTGAACCGCGCGGCGAAAGAAAATGTCAAACCAAGAGACGCTGCACTGGCTATAGCACAAGAGCGCGTAAGAAAAGCGATGAGCAAAAGAAGTAAGGCGTAATGTCATTTATCGAATTTTGTATCGAACTTAAATCTTTTTTCGACCATTTCAGGAATATGGATGTTGCTGATTTGGTAAACAAATACGGTTTGGGTGATGAGACGGGAAGCAATGAAGCCGTACGTCAAAGGAAAAGGGGCGAAGAACCATGGATCGTGTGGGCATCAGATTTAGTACAAGATCCAAAAGAAGCAGAGGTTGTTATAGACGCGTTTTATCAGAGACTAAACCCCGAAAAATATGAGGTGATAGCCGGTTTTGGATACGAGGGTTTGACAATAGGGGCTCTATTGACGCGTAAAGAACCCTTTAACTTGGGAATATGCTGGATTGATCAAAGATATGTGCGAAAAAACCCGTGGGGCAATGAAGGCTATCATCATAGTCTGGAACATGTAAGCGGAAAAAAGGTTCTTGTTACAATGGGTAGCATAATACACGCCTTCGATTCATACAATGCCGTAAGAGCCGTACTCGAACATGGCGGGAAGCCGGTCACATTGGCCGCCCTTTTTGACTCTGACAGGATAAGAGTAAAAGCGCACGGCGAGCCGGAAGACCTGAAGGAAGCCATGATACAATACGGTAAAGAAAACGAAAAATTACAATCCGTCTTGAAGGAATTAGAAATCGAGGTTCTTGTAAAAGCCAGCGATTTAATTAAATCTCCAGTTAAATCTTGAAATTAAAAAGATAAGACAAATTATTGAACTTTCATTATGCAAATTCATTTAATTCTTTTAGAAATTAAAACCTTCGTGATTTCTGGAGTTGGAATTCCGAAACAGCTAACTCTCAAATCTTTTTTGTTGATTTTTCCACAAAGCATAGAAAATCCAAGGAAAGAAGTCGGCATAGTTTTTCTCATCTCTTCAAAAATTTTGTAAGTCTCAGCAGGCACTATGTGAACGAAACTGCTGCCCTGTCTATCTGCTTCGTTGACTATATAATATGTGCCCATGTTTGTCGAGCCTTCTTGAAAATTGTATTTTCCTTTCTCAACCTCTTTTGCAATTTTCAGAAACGCATCAATGCACTCATTCTTGTTTTTGATTTCTATTTTTTCCAGCTTCTGCCAGATAGGAATTGTCTCGGATTTTCTGAAAACTTCTTTCTTCGCCTTATTCACTTTATTTTGTGAACGTTTCCCCATCTTCTTTCAAATCCTTTCTTATATTTTTTGAATTTTTTCTTTTTCTTTTTTCCCGGTGAATAGTAAAACCAATGCTCTGGCATTTACATCAACCCCAGAAGAGAAAGGCCATAGGTTCCAATAAAGTATGCTGCAACCAAAGCAAGAGTGGCAATTAATAACATCTCTGAACCGCTTCTAAGTGCATTGCCATGCGTATATCTCGCTCTCAAAAGTCCGACCAAGAAAACGCTTGCAAAGGTTGTGAGAATCGATACTGCTAATGCTACAATTCCTTCCAAGAATAAAAATGGAGAGAAGGAAATTATACCAGCCAAAACAAATGAACCAAAAGCGATGCCTGCAATTTTGCTCGGCTTGTCGAACTGGCTCATTATGTCTTGCGCCTCCATTCTCTCGTGTCTTGAAAGTCTTTTGTTCGTCACATAAGTCCTGAAAACTTCAATTTGAGATTTTGTCGAAATGTAATCTCCCAACGCGAAAGATATGCCAGAGCCGAATATGTTTGCAAGGGCACCCAATATCACAACGAAACCTCCTGCAGAACCAGTTGTTAGTGCAGTTATGACTGCTAGCGTTGTGACCGCACCGTCATTGTAGCCAAAAACAAAATCGCGCAACCTCTCGCCCTTCCTCAGGAATTTTGCCTCGCGGTAGTGGTGTTTCATCTAATTTCTATTTGTCTCGAATTCAGAAAAGCTTGAAGATATAAATAGGATTGGGACAAAAAATTAACCATGAAATTCGAGCTGCCAAAACTTCCCTATTCTTACGACGCACTAGAGCCGCATATCGACGCAAGAACAATGGAGATTCACCACACAAAACATCATCAGGCTTACATCAATGGCTTGAATGCAGCATTAGAAACCCCCGAATCACAATCTTTACCAGAAAGCATTGAAGAAATTCTATCCGACATAAACAAAGTTCCCGAAAGCATAAGAAGCGCAACCCATTTCCACGGCGGCGGGTATGACAATCACAAAATTTTTTGGACGAATATGAAGCCGAATGGCGGCGGCGAACC